>CATILC010000077.1 GCA_949516455.1 Flavobacteriia bacterium
AAACTCCTCAGATTCACCTGTGTTTTGGTCTGTGCGATCACTTCCGGATCGACGCCTTCGCTGCGAAGCTTGGCATTCTGTATCCGAGAGCGTATCTGATCTTTGAGGTAATTCTGTACACTGAGTGCCACATCGCCCTGTCCGTAGACCACGCAGTTCTGAGCCATGAAATCGGGATCGTAGCCGCTTCCTGTCGGGATGTACAAAAGAGCGTGGTCTTCGGTAAGAAGAAACATTTCTTTGGCCTCCTCGATGGTGTAGTCTTCGGGCGGACCGAGGTATTTCAACTGGATCTGCTCCGTTCCTTTCGATCCGCCAAGCAGGTTGGCCGGATCGAGGACCATGACACTGCGCTCTTCAGCGGGTAGGGAGGCGAAGTAGGCGGGAAGGATGCCCAAAGCAGAGATCAGCAGGGGCCCCAGGAGGGTCATGAGCACGAAGCTCCTTTTCTTGACGCGACTCAAATACTCGCGCTGTATGATGAGCCCGATCTTACTCATGACTTTCTGAAACACTTTTAATGAAGATCTCATTCACGGTGGGAATGACCTCCTCGAATCGCTCGATCCGTCCGCTGAGCATGAGCTTTTGAAGCAGGGCATCGGTCTGCATCCCATCTGCCAGTCGGACCTTCAAATGCCGTTCCTGGCCTTTTTGGTGTTCGTCGATCCTTTCGCTGCCCTCTGGCAGTTCAGTTGTTTTTTGCTCCTCCATCCTCATTACGATCGCATAGGTCCTGTCCCGATAGCGATCCCGGATGTCTTCCAGTGAGCCGCTGAGGATCACCTCAGAGCGGTTGATCAGGGCGATGTGCTGGCAGAGGAGCTCCACGCTCTCCATCCGGTGGGTGGAGAACAAAATGGTCGTTCCCTTTTGATTGAGTTCAAGTATTTCGTTCTTGATCAGCTCCGCATTGATCGGATCGAAACCGCTGAAGGGCTCATCGAAAATGAGCAGCTGCGGCTCGTGCAGCACGGTGGTGATGAACTGGATCTTCTGCGCCATGCCTTTGGACAGCTCCTCTACCTTTTTTCCCCACCAGTCCTGTATCTCAAAGCGCTCGAACCAATACTTCAATGCACTGCGCGCCTCCCTGCGGTCCAGCCCTTTCAAGCGCGCGAGGTAGGTGGCCTGTTCACCGACAGCCATCTTTTTGTAAAGCCCGCGTTCTTCTGGCAGATAACCAATGCGGTGCACGTCTTCTTTTTTCAGGGGCGCTCCATTGAGCAGGATCTGACCGCTGTCCGGAGCCGTGATCTGATTGAGGATACGGATCAGAGAAGTCTTTCCCGCACCGTTCGGGCCCAATAGCCCGAATATGCTGCCCTCCGGAATGTCCATTGAAACCCCTTTGAGGGCCTGATGGTCGCCGTAGGCTTTATAGATGTCTTTGATCTGTACTTCCATGAAAACGGCAGCAATTACGACAAAAAAAATCGTGGCCTAGCCCTGGAACATCTCTTTAACCCGCTCGAAGAAGGATTTGTCTTTCTTGTCGGGCACGGGCTGCAGGCTTTCTTCATTTTCCCATTCCTGCATCGCCTTTTTGATCTCGGCGCTTGGGCGCTTGGGCGTCCAAACATTCACATGAACCAACTGATCCCCTTTTCCGTAACCTTCAAGGGAAGGCAGACCTTTGTTCTTCAGCCGAAGGATCTGACTGCTTTGGGTGCCGGCCTCCACTTTGATCTTCACTTTGCCTTCGATGGTGGGCACCTCGACACTCGCTCCAAGGACAGCCTGGGGGATGGAGATGTACAGGTCGTAGTGCAGTTTTTGCCCTTCGCGGACCAGCTCTTCGTGCTCCTGCTCTTCGATCAGGACGATCAAGTCGCCATTTCCGCCACCAAACGGACCAGCATTGCCCTTCCCCGACATCTTCAGCTGCATGCCTTCCTGTACCCCAGCCGGGATATTGATGCTGACCACCTCTTCTCTTTGCTCCAGACCGTCATTTGAGACACCTGCTGGCTTGTGATCGATCAGCTTCCCTGAACCTTGACAGCTTGTGCAGGTGGTGGCAGTTCTCATTTGTCCAAGCATGGTGTTGGCCACACGATAAACCTGGCCCTGTCCCTGACAGCTCGGACAGGTCTTGTAGGTGACACCTTCTGCTGGCATGTACCGCTTGAGTCGGATCTTCTTCTCCGATCCCTTGGCGATCTCCTCCAGATCCAGACGGACTTTCACCCTCAGGTTGCTTCCCCTGTTCTGACGACCGCCGCCTCCGCCTCCGAATCCACCGCCGAATGCACTCCCGAAGATGTCGCCGAAGTTGGAGAATATGTCGTCCATATTCATTCCGCCACCGCCGAAACCACCGGCGCCGCCCATACCTGAATGCCCGAACTGATCGTAGCGTTGCTTTTTCTCCGGATTGCTGAGCACCTCATAGGCCTCTGCCGCTTCCTTGAACTTTTCCTCGGCGCTGGCATCTCCTGGGTTCTTGTCCGGATGATACTGAACGGCGAGTTTGCGGTAGGCTTTCTTGACCTCGTCGGCTGAGGCATTCTTGCTCACGCCCAATACTTCGTAGTAATCTCGTTTTGCCATACTGACTTATTCGCCGACTACGACTTTGGCGTAGCGAATGATCTTTTCTCCGAGTTTGTATCCCTGTTCGATGACGTCCACTACTTTGCCCTTGAGCTCCTCAGATGGGGCTGGGATCTTGGTGATGGCCTCCATTCGGTCCACATCGAAACCCTCTCCGGCTTCTATTTCCATGGATTTCAAGCCCTTGTCGCTGAGTGTCCTGCGGAACTTGGCACGGATCAGCTGTATGCCTTTGATGTGATCGCTTGCCTGTTCTTCCTCGCTCATCTGCCCAAAGGCGCGGTCAAAGTCATCGACCACAGGCAGTAGGGCAGACATCAGTTCCTGATTGGCCGAGCTGAAGAGTTCGATGCGCTCCTTGCTGGTGCGCTTCCTGTAGTTCTCGAACTCGGCGTAGAGGCGGAGGTACTGGTCCTTATAGTCTTCAGTACTTTCCTTTTCGCCAGTATCTGGGTCCTCTGTGGTAGAATCTGCATTTTCTGCGCCCTCGGATGCCGATGCCTGTTCCGTTTGTTCTGCGGAAGTCTCTTCCTTTTCGGCTCCGTTCAGTGGCGCTTTTGGTTCTTCGGTGCTCGCCTCACTCATGATGTTTGTGTTGATGGTCGATCGGTTGCAAATCCTTTGCCACAGGAACGGATTGACAGCCTGTCAGCAAAGCCCTTTTTATCCGTCCCGTTGTCTCCTTAGGTGGGTGCAAAAATGCGGATTAATTCGAATCGGGAAATGGGTAAGGGAGCTGGATTGGTGCGGGCATAAAAAAAGGCGCCCGAAGGCGCCTTTCTTTAGGATGGTTGAGATCTTACTGATCCCACCAAAGCTTGTACGTGCCTCCGGCATCCGTTCCAAATTTTTCGTCTGGGCTAGCAGACAAAGGCATGGGAACGTTGCTTGAGTTGTACAGATACTCATCCTGAGGATAGGGGAGACGACGTGGGATGTCCACGAGGTTGGCTCCGGGATAAACGGTCAAAGCCGGATATCCTGTGCGGCGCCAATCCGTCCAGCTCTCTGACTGGCTGAACATCGCTACGTACTTCTCTTCCATTACCTTCTGCAGGTCGGCACCAGCCATTCCAGCGACATATGCGTCGCGGTCGGCGGTAGCCACACCGAGGAAGTCCATGTTCTCAGAGATCGCAGCAACCAAAGTGGCCGTAGGATCTCCACCGCTGCGCTGCTCAGCTTCTGCGCGGATGAACAACAATTCGAAGTAGGTCATCCAAGGCTGAGGAGAGGTGGCGCTTCCACCCCAAAAGACCATCAGAGACGAATCTGAGGGGTCCTTGTAGAGGTCGGTGCGTGGATCGCTCATATTGGCCATGTGGTCGTACATATAGCCCAACTGGCTCATGTAGCCATTCCTTTCCACCTGAGTGAACTGGTACCAGGGATTGGCCTGGTTGGCACTGCTTCCGAAGTTGAAGATGGCGTCATCTCCTCCCATGAAGGAGTTGTCACATGCAGCGATCACATCTGCCGCACTGTAACCGGCAGTTTCGCTGAGGTGATTGAGGTAACGCGCCTTCAGTCCGTAAGCGAACTTGATCCATGAGGCCATATCTCCGCCGTAGAGCAGATCATCGGAACCGGGAGAACGAAGGCTGGTGGTATCTCCACACTCAGTGATGCCTTCATCCAAAAGGGTGAAGATGCTGTTGTAGATGTCCTCCTGTGAATCAAAGACCGGCTGGAGGTTGTCCTCTCCCTGAAAGGCCTGAGAGTAGGGAATGTCTCCGAAGCAATCGGTCATGTTCCCGAGGTAGGCAGCCATCATGATCTTGGCGACTCCACTGTAGTTGGGAGAATTGCCAGAGGTCTTGCCGATGATCAGGTTCAGATCATACATACCGCCAGCATAGGAAAGATCTCCCCATGGCGTATTGAAATCACCTTCGCCGATCTGGGCGTAGCGATTGTGTGCGAGCGACTGACGGTCGGTACCGGTCATTTGCTGCATGAAGATGCTCGTCAGACGAGGGATGACATCTCCGCTGGCCATTGCGTAATAGGCCTGAGCGGATGTCAGCAACACATCTTCTGTCACGTCTGTGGGCCTTGTGGGATCTACTTTGTAGTCCTCAAGCCACTCTTTGGAGCAAGAGGTGGTCATAACCAACCCCATTGCTGCAACTGCTATTAGTGTCTTTTTCATCATTACTGATTAGGGGTTTAATTAAAAGTTAGCTCTGAGTCCGAAGAGGTAACCGCGGGTGTTTGGCATATTGAAGTAATCCGCACCCTGGCTGTTCGTGGCTCCACTCAAGTTGGTCTCTGGGTCGATACCCTGATAGTCGGTAAAGAGCAACAGGTTCCTGCCCTGAGCGTAGAGGCTCAAGCCTTTGATGAAGGTGTTCTTGAAGGCATCGTCGTCGAAGGTATAAGTGATCCCCACCTGACGAAGCCTGACCCAGGAACCATCCTCGATGAACGGACGGGAAGCTCCAGTGAAACCAGAGAGCGGACCAGTAGTGTAGGCCGTCTCGTCCCGAACGATCTCAGAAGTGTTTGGCTGACCGGCATTGGGTGTTCCAGGCGCATATACACCGGAGTTGCCCATGACCACATCTTCCCAAACAAAAGTCTCTCCGCGTCCGTCGGCCACGTCCTTGTGCGTACCGAAGTAGTACAGCGCACCACGCGTTCCGTTCCAGATGTCACCACCTTCACGGATGTCCCACAGCATGTCGAACGTCCAGTTCTTCCAGCTAACGGTGTTGTTGATGCCCATGATATAGTCTGGGTTAGGGTCTCCAACAACTACTTCTGTAGATGAGTAGATGGGGTAGCCACTCTCGTCGACGAGCGCATTTCCGTTGTCATCACGCGCCCAGTCATCTCCGTAGAGGGTTCCGTAGGCCTCTCCAGCGACCAAACGCTGGTTGGCTCCGAAGAATCCCCAATCCAGGCTGATCACGTCAACGCCTGGAGCAAGCTCCAATACCTTGTTGCGGTTGCGGGTGAAGTTGGCAGAGATGTCCCAACGAAGATCGTCGGTGACCACAGGAGCGATGTTCAATACGACTTCGATTCCTTTGTTCTCCATTGTACCAGCATTCAGCCAGCGGTTGGTGTAACCAGAGGAAGCTGCGATCGGAACGGCCACAAGGAGGTCCTGGGACTGCTGGTTGTAGGAAGTAAATTCCAAACCGATGCGGTTGTCCATGAATCCAAGATCGAAACCGAATTCCGTCGTGGTAGTGAACTCAGGACGCAGATCGGAAGATCCGATGGTGTTGCTCTGAGTAAAGCCAGCCTGACCGAGGAATGGGAAATCCAGTCCGTTGATCCAGCCTGATCCAGCCTGTGATTGGGCAAAGTATGTGGCGTTGGTTCCGAATCCGGGCTCGATACCCACTTTCGCCCAACTTGCTCGCAGTTTGCCATAGCTCAGCCAATCCAGGCCGCCAGTGGCTTCCTTCAGGTAGTCTGAGAATACATAACCGAGGCTCGCTGAAGGATAGAAGATCGACTCTCCTACGTCACCGAAGGTGGACGCCTGGTCGCGACGAGCCGTCAGGGTCAGATAAAGCTGCTCAGCATAGCCCAATGTGGCTTCACCATAGACGCCGCTGATCCTTCTGCGGTCAATGCCCTGAGAAACCAACTGAGTGGCTGCGTTGGACATGTTGTAGAAGTCATTGATGACCAAACCATCGCCCTGTCCGTACAGGTTGTTCAGATTTCTCTGGTTGGCGTTGAAACCGAGCAACAGACTTCCGTCCAGTTTGCCCCACTTCTTGTTCATACGCGCTGTGAGATCGTGGTTGAATTCTGTGTAGTTATACACATCTTCCATGATCCGTCCAGCAGGAACAGTACGTGAGCCAATGGAGATGATCTGCTTTCTGCGGTCGCTGTAGTTGTCCACACCCACTTTATAGTTCAGGGTCAGCCACTCATATGGCAGATACTGGAAGTTTACATAACCGAACACGCGGTTCACCTGATCCTCAAATGGGTTGCGGTTGATCGTCCAGTAAGGGTTATCGTAACCTCCGCTTCCACGGTAGTTACGCTGGCTGCCATCCGGGTTGATGTAAGCAGACTCATCTTCTGGATCCGTTGCACCGTTCGAGTTGTCAAAACTGGCGGGGGTACGCATCAGACCGAGCATCAAGCCAGAGAGGTTGGAACCCTGCTGGATACGGCGACCTCCTGAAGTAGTAAAGGCCAGAGAGCCACCTACTTTCAAATTGTCTGTTACATTGCTCGAAGCCGAAAGACGGGCAGAAGTTCTGGAGAAGTTGTTCAGCGGAACAACTCCCTGGTCTCTCAGATCACTCAGTGAGAAGTAGAAGCTGCTGCGGTCATTTCCTCCTGTGAAGGAAAGACTGTTGTTGACACGCAGACCGTTCTGGAAGAAATTCTCAGGATTGTTGAATGAAGGAACGGTTCCCTGTGATCCGGCCACCATGGCGGCTGGGTCATCAGTGATCTCTCCACCCGCATCAAAACCGAGATCCGAAATGCGCGGACCCCAGGATCCGAACCAACCGGTAGACGGCGCGTAGTATGCGCCTCCCCATCCCTGGGCATAATCTGTCTGATAAGCAGGCAACTTATTGACCTGAGTGATCTCCATCGAGGAGTTGAAGTTCACTTTGAATCCAGAGTTCAGGCTTCCTTTCTTGGTCGTGATCAGGATCACACCATTTGCTCCGCGAGTACCGTAGAGCGCAGCAGCGGCACCCCCTTTCAAAACCGAAATGTTTTCAATGTCGTCCGGGTTGATGTCAATGGCCCTGTTGGATAGCGCAACACCCGCGCGGAGATCCTCAGTGAGGCTCTGGCTGTTGTCTATAGGAACACCGTCGATAACGAAGAGCGGCTGGTTGTTCTGCGTGAAGGTGGCATTACCTCTGATCCGGATGAATGAGGCAGCACCCGCAGCACCAGAAGATTGAATGACCTGCACACCGGACAATTTACCGGCCATGGTCTGTACAACATTGGATTCGCCGGTCTCGCGTACGATCGAACCATCGATCGTTTCGACTCCGTATCCCAGAGACCTCTTGCTTCGCTCCTGACCCAATGCAGTCACCACCACCTCTTCGAGCTGCTCAGAGCCCGCCGAGAGGGAGATGTTCATGGTTCCGGAGGTCACAGAGACTTCCTTAGATGAGTAGCCCATGCCGGTCACGACCAAAACAGCAGGATCCGTGCTGAGCATGAGCTCGTAGGAACCATTTGCATTGGTAATGGTGGCATTGGTTGTTCCCTTCTCCATAACCGCGACACCGGGAACCGGTCCGCCGTCTTCCGAAGAAGTAACGACTCCTCTGACCGTCTTGACCTGGGCACTCAGTGCCGAGCTCAAGAACACAAGAAGGAGCGTCGTTCGTAGCAATCTAGCCATATGCTTATTGGTTTAAGGTTAAAAAATCAAGAAACAAGTCTACTAAATGTTAATTGAATGTTAGTGTACCCTCACAGAAGAGTAGTCAGAAAGCCCTTTCAAAAAATAACTTAAAATTCAGATAATCAATGGCTTTATAACTTGTGCTTTTTTTTGAAAAAAAACAAAAAAACCCGCCAAAAGCGGGTTTGCGGTTAAAATTCAGCCAATTTACTTGGTCAACTTCTTCAAAGTACCCTCCAGAGCGCTTCCGCGAAGGTTCTTGGCGATGATGATCCCTTCCGCATCGATCAGGAAGGTGGCCGGGATGCTGGCGACATTGTACATACGGGCGCCTTCGCTTTGCCAGTACTTCAGATCGGACACATGGTTGTCCCAGACCAGTCCGTCGGCCTGAATAGCCTGCGTCCAGCGCGACTTGCTTTGGTCCAGAGAGACGCTGAAGATCTCAAAGCCCTTTGCGTTTTGGAACTCCACATCCTTGTATTGCTTGTAGGTGCGAACCACATTGGGGTTTTCTCTTCGGCATGGGCCACACCAGCTTGCCCAAAAATCAATGAGCACGAGTTTTCCGCGCAGGTCAGATAATTTCCGCACGTTTCCATCCGGGTCCTTGAAGGCCAATTCGGGGGCCTTGTCACCGATCCGAAGCACAGCCACCTGTCTGTCTTCGCTCTCTATTTTCGATTCCATTTGACGGAAACCAAAAAGTCCAAGGCTCAAAGCGGTCAGGAGAATCAATGTCTTTTTCATTCTGTTCTTTTTCTTCTGATGATCAAAGTTAAGGCCAAAGTCAAGGGTTCACTTCAGCAAATGCTCGCTTCCCAATTTTAGACCCGTTCGATCTGAGCACCGATGGCTTTGAGTCGGCCGTCGATGTTCTGATAGCCCCGATCGATCTGTTCGATGTTGTGGATCGTGCTCTCTCCTTCAGCGGAGAGCGCAGCGATCAGCAGGGAGATTCCGGCACGTATGTCCGGACTGGTCATCGTGGTCGCCTTCAGCGGAATCTTCCTGTTGAGTCCGATCACTGTGGCGCGGTGCGGATCGCAAAGAATGATCTGAGCGCCCATATCGATGAGCTTGTCCACGAAGAACAGGCGACTTTCAAACATCTTTTGATGGATGAGCACGCTTCCTTTGGCCTGGGTGGCCACCACCAGTACGATACTGAGCAGGTCAGGAGTGAAGCCCGGCCAGGGCGCATCCGAGACGGTCAGAATGGATCCATCCATGAAACTGCCGATGGCGTATTCTTCCTGAGCAGGGACATAGAGGTCATCTCCCCTCAACTCGAGCTGTATCCCAAGCCTTCCAAATACACCTGGCATCAAACCAAGGTCTGGATAGCTCACATCTTTGATCGTGATCGCGCTTTGGGTCATCGCGGCCAGACCGATCCACGATCCGATCTCGATCATGTCGGGGAGGATGCGATGTTCGGTACCGCCCAGTCGGTCCACTCCCTGTATTGTCAGCAGATTTGAGCCGATGCCCTCTATTTGCGCGCCCATGCGGTTGAGCATCTTGCACAATTGCTGCAGGTAGGGTTCGCAGGCGGCATTGTAAATGGTCGTTGTTCCTTCCGCAAGTACGGCTGCCATCACTATGTTGGCCGTTCCCGTAACGGAAGCTTCTTCGAGGAGCATGTAGCTGCCTTTGAGCTGCTCGGCCTCGACGCCGTAGAATGATTCGTCGTTGCGTATGCGCAAGCTGCCGCCCAATTTTTCCAATCCAATGAAATGGGTGTCCAG
>CATILC010000078.1 GCA_949516455.1 Flavobacteriia bacterium
CGAAGGTGCAGCTGTTCCAAAAGTCGCAGTTCCGCCTTGATGTTCAAAGTGTACCAGGCCGGGCTGTACGGAGCCCCGTTGGCGTCCAATGCATAGAGGTGTGGCTTGGCCTGCTCGGAGGGCGGAAGATCTTCAGCCCTCATCTGTGCGCTGAACAAACTGTACAGGCTCAAGCGGAGTCTGTTGGCTTCGTAGTAAAGCCCACTGCGTCCAAAAGCAGGGGCCGCATGCCGCAGAGGAACTTCCTGCTTCTGCCCATCGGTTTCGATGCCCTTTTGCTGGCTCCAGCTGCTGATCCAATGCATCTTTTGTGAAAAGGCCACGTCCAGGCGAAACTCAAGCCCCCAAACGCGCAGTGATCCGGTGTTCTGCACCGCCTGTACCTCACTCAGCACACCGTCGTATACAACCGAGTCGGCTCCCTGCAGACTGAAGGCCTGCCGCAGCATGGCGTCCCGCATCCAGGTTGTGTAGAGCGCCACATCCAGCTCCACGCCCTTGGCGATCTTCCGGCTGAAGTCCCATTCGAGCATATTGGCTTTTTCGGCCCGCAGATCCGGATTGGGGACCACGACCCGACCCGGTTCGGAGTCGAAGATCTTGCCCATATCATCCACATTCGGACTTCGAAAGGCTGAACTCAGGTGCAGGCTCATGTCCCAGTCTTCGTCCGGATGCCACTCCACGCCCACATTTCCTGTGAGCGAACGGTCGTCGGTGCGCGCCTGCTCAAAAGGAAGCGGATAGAATGCCCGGTTGTTCGAAAAATCCGAGCGCAGACCGAAGACATTCCATCGGGTGCCCCCCTGCAAGGTCCACTGCTCCTTCCAGGTCTTTTGCCAGGATACGAACAGAGCCGCCGAGTACCATTGGGAGGTCGGGTATCTGCTCGCCGCTGGCACCTGAACTCCGCTGTTGATGTTCTCGGATCTTCCCGAAGATGAAACATCGTTTCTAACCCATTCCGCCCCGTAAAAAAGCTGCCCCCAGTCACCCAGTGTGCGGACCAGATCCGCATTGACAGAAAAGGCCTCGACCGATTCCAGGCGGATGAGCCGCTCATCCTCTCCGAAACGCCTGCTGATGCGCCCTTCTTCAAAGAGTTGGTAAGCCACGCGGAGGTCGGCGGCATCAAAGAGTTGGTTCTTCTTCGTGTAGCGCAGGTGCAGCAAATGCGAGGACCAAAGCTGCGGCGCGTAGCGCCATTCGGCCTGATCGGGCTGCCCGTTGGTTTGCTGAATGAGCCGGTCGTAGCGGTCGTAGGCTGTGGTCTGGCTCTGCTTGAGCGAATAGGTGATCTGCAGCTTCTTGCGGTCGTTGTACGAGGCCTTGAATAAAAAGTGCTCCTGCACGAATCCACTTGGGCTTTGCAGCAGTGGGTCTGCAGACCTCAGCGCACTGTCCCTGCCACCGATGCGTCCGACATAGTGTGTTCGCAGGTAGTCCTCCGGGCCCCTGCTGCCCATTCTCAGATCGCCGTATCTGTTCTGCGTGGCGCCCATCACGAGGGCCCAATGTTTGTTGCCCAGGCGCAGATCGAGATGGTTGGAAAGCTCCTGATTGGCCGTGGAGAAGCGGCTTTCCACCCGGACCTTGGCCAATAGTGAGTCGGTATGGGAGAAGCTTGGCTTGAGCGTGTAGAAATTCATAACACCACCAATGGCATCGCTTCCGTACATCACCGAGCCAGGGCCAAAAAGCACCTCCGTGGATTCCAAGGAAAAAGGATCGATGGAGAGTACGTTCTGCAGATTGCCGCTTCGAAAGATGGCCGTGTTCATGCGCACCCCATCCACCGACAAGAGCAGCCGGTTCGCGGCAAACCCACGGATCATGGGGCTGCCTCCGCCCTGTTGGCTCTTTTGGATGAACACCTCACCCGACTGACCGAGCAGATCTGCCGTATTCTGAGGTGCCTCCAGCGCCACTTTTTTCTGCGGAATGCCCCGCACCTTGAATGGTGATTCGTTTCGGGCCTGCACCCATCGGCTCGCGGAAACAGTGACCTGTGACAGCTGGCTTCCGTTGGGCGTCAAAAAGAGGGCGCCTTCGATCCGACGCAGTTCGGCAACACCTGTCCACTGGCTGGCATAACCCAATAAACGGATCTGTATCTGTCCCTCTTCGGGGAAAACGGACAGGTCGGCCCAGCCGTCGGCATCTGTAGAAACGGCTTGGAAGGGTTGTTCCATCAGGAAGAGAACCCCCTCCAGTGGCTTGCCCGAATCGCTGGCACGCACACGCAATTCCTGAGCCTCTGCCGCCCAAAAGAACAAAATCCCCAACCAACCAAAAATCGTTCGCATACACACCGCCTGAAAGCGACAAACAGCCTCCGCAAAGTACTTGCCAAAAATGCACGAACAAGGCGCGTGAACCATTTGGGGGACTTATCTATTTTAGTTAGTTCATGTTGCACTATCGCATACACGAGCACGCACCGGATTCTGAGTGGGTGGTTTTCCTTCACGGCGCAGGCGGATCTTCCACGATCTGGTACAAACAGATCCGCGCTTTCAAGGAAGATTTCAATGTCTTGCTGATCGACCTGCGCGGGCACGGACTGTCCAAGATCCCGTGGAATCCACAGGAGCTGAAGCGCTACAGTTTTGACCTGTTGGCCGAAGACGTCATTCAGGTACTGGACGAAACGGGCGTGGAGAAAGCGCATTTTGTGGGCATATCGCTCGGATGCATTCTGATCCGTCAAATCGCCGAACGGGGTCCTGAACGGGTGCACAGCATGATTCTGGGCGGCGCCATCCTCAAGCTGAACGTGCGTTCCCGTTTTCTGATGTGGCTGGGAAATGTCTCGAAAAACATCATTCCCTACATGCTGCTCTATAAGTTCTTTGCCTGGATCATCCTTCCGCGCAAGAACCACAGGGAAAGCCGGATCCTGTTCGTCCGCGAAGCCAAGAAAGTGCAGCAGAAAGAATTTCTTCGTTGGTACAAGCTCACGGCCAACCTCAAGGGCGTACTCAAGCTTTTTCGGAACAAAGACCTCGGCATCCCCACGCTATATCTCATGGGCGAGGAAGACCATTTATTCCTGGCTGCCGTTCGGGACACGGTCTTGGCACATGCCTCGGCCCAGCTCGTGGTATTCCCAAAATGTGGCCATGTGGTCAATGTGCAGCAGCCCATGCGGTTCAACCGCGAGAGTTTGCGCTTCCTGAAGGCGCTGCAATAAAAAAGCCCCGCTGGTGCAGGGCTCTCTTGGGGGTTATGACGATTAACCGTTAAGACACTTTGACTATTGGTCTTCCCAATCGGATCTTCAGTCTGTTGACCAGCAGATACATAACGGGCGTGACGACAAGGGTGAGAAAGGTGGCCACCGAGAGTCCGAAGATGATCGTCCAGCTCATTGGGCCCCAAAAGATCACATTGTCGCCTCCTACATAGATCTGCGGATTTCCTGTGCTCAACAAGGAGCCAAAGTCAATGTTCAGGCCAATGGCCAGGGGAACCAAGCCAAGAATGGTCGTGATCGCAGTGAGAAGCACCGGACGCAATCTGGTCTTACCGGCTTCGGCAATGCAATCCGAAACTTCCGCGGCGTTCAGGTATTCTCCCTCGCCCATTCCGAGTTCCTTTTTTCTGCGTTCGAAGAGCAGGTTGGTGTAATCGATCAGAACAATGGCGTTGTTGACCACGATGCCCGCCAGCGATATGATGCCGATCATGGTCATGATGACCACGAATTCCATGCGGAAGATCACAAGCCCCAGGAAGACCCCCATCAAACTCAGCGCCACCGAAGTCATGATAACAAAGGGCGTTGACGATGAGTTGAACTGAGTCACCATGATCAGGAAGATGAGGAAGACGGCGATCATGAGTGCCTTGCTCAGGAAGGCCATTTGCTCCGCCTGCTCTTCCTGCTGTCCGGTGTAATCGATGCGGAATTCATTGGGCAGATCGTAATCGGCCATCCGCTTTTTGATGGCTTCCACCGTTTCGGTAGGATTGTAGCCGTCCAGCACATTGGAGCTGATGGTGATGACGCGGTCCAGATCGGTCCGCTTGACAGAACTGAAGGTGCTGGCTTTCCTTGAGGTGGCGATGGCTGAAATGGGCACCTGCTTGATCCGGCCTGTCGCCTGATCGCGGAAAGTGATGCGCTGGTTGAGCAGATCTTCGGTGTTGTAGCGCTGCTTGTCGTTCAGACGAATGTTGATCGGATAGTCGTCTTCGCCGTCCTTATAGGTACTTACCTCTCGTCCGAAGAGTGCCGTACGCAGGGCATCACCGACCTGATAGGTGGACACCCCCAGCCTTCTGGCTTTGGCCCGATCGATGTCGATGGGCAGTTCGGGCTTGCCTTGTTCGACATCGAGCTTGAGTTCTTCGATGCCACCAATCCCCGCTTCGTTGATGAAGGAGCGAACGCGCTCTGCCTCTTGAAGCAGAGCGAAGTAGTTGTCGCCGGTCACCTCAATGCTGATCGGAGCGCCCGAGGGCGGCCCCTGACTGTCCTTGTCCACCGAGATCTGTACGCCCGGATAAGCCCGGATGCTCTCCCTTATTTCATTGAGCACCTGCTGACTTTCAACGCCCTCCCGGAATTTGAATTCGACAAAGCTCACGGCAATCTTGGCCTTGTGGGGCGTCTGGGCCATGCTCGGGCCCTGGTTGGGGTCGCTGGTGCCTTCGCCCACCTGAGCGATCACCGACTTCACCATGAAGTTGTTCGTACCCGTGGGCGCCTCGGGATCAGCGTATTTGTCCAGGGTCTGCAAGACCACTTCTTCTATTTCTCTGGTGATCCGATCCGTGCCCTCGATATCGGTGCCGATGGGCATTTCGATGTAGACATTGGCCAGGTTGGGCTGGTTCTCCGGGAAGAACAGTGTCTTGGGCGGGAAGGCGCCCACAAGCATGAAGCTCAACATGAGCATGAGTACAGCACCACCGAAGAATAGGTATGGCTTTCGGTCTTGGAGCGCCATGCGCAAAAGGCGCAGATAGCGGCTCTCCACAGCAGGGATAAGTACTGTTTGGAACCATTCCACAGAGCGTCGGAGCACATAGTGATTCAGCAGAATGGCCAGTCCGACCACGGTGGAAAGACTGCCCAGCCAGACCATGGATGGTGCAGCTTGACGCGTCAGGAAAATGAACAGGATGCCCAAGCCGATGAACAAGGCCGCATTGCGGTGGAGTTTGCCCACTTTGGGTTCGTCTTCCACCACCTTCATGTACACCGAGGCAATAACAGGGTTGATCACCAGGGCCACGAAGAGCGATGAACTCAAAACGATGATAAGGGTCATCGGCAGGTACTTCATGAATTCGCCCATCAGCCCAGGCCAGAAGGCCAGTGGAATGAAGGCTGCCACGGTGGTTGCCGTTGATGCGATGATGGCCAGGGCCACTTCGCCCGCCCCTCTTTTGGCCGCGCGGATGGGGCTCAGCCCTTCGGACATCAGTCGGTGCATGTTCTCCACGGTCACAATGCCGTTGTCCACCAACATGCCCAATGCAAGCACGAGAGAAAAGAGCACCATGGTGTTCAGTGTGATGCCCATGGCGTTCAGGATCATGAAGCTGAGCAGCATACTGGTGGGTATGGCTATGCCCACAAAGAGCGCATTGCGGAGCCCGAGGAAGAACATCAGTACGAGCACGACCAGAAGGACGCCGAAAATGATGCTGTTCTCCAGCTCGGCGATCTGATTGCGCGTCTGATCGCTCTGGTCGTTGGTGACCGAGATCTCCAGATTGGACGGGAATACCGTGGCCTGTGCATCGGCCAGGATCTGTTCGATCTTGTCGCTGGCGATGATCAGGTTTTCACCCGCTCTCTTTTTCACGTCCAGCATCACCACGGGCTGCTGGTATTCGCGTGCGTAGCTCTCTTTCTCGACCTCCGAGAACTCGACCGTTGCAATGTCCTTCAGATAGACCACATCGGCATTCTCATTCTTGACAATGGTGTTCTCGATCTCCTCCATGGAGCTGTATTCCCCGTTGATGCGCACATTCCTGCGGTAGCCGTCCACCAAAAGGTCGCCTCCTGAAACGGAAACGTTTTCCTGCTGCAACGCACCGGCCACATCGTTGAAGCTAAGTTCGAGGGCAGCGAGTTTCTGCATGTCGAGTTGCACGCGTACTTCCCTGTCGTCCACTCCGCGGATATTCACCTCAGAGATCTCCGGAAGTCCTTCAACACGGTCTTCCAGATATTCTGCGTATTCCTTGAGCTGTTCGGGCGTGAAATCGCCCGAAAGGTTGATGTTCAGAATGGGCACCAACTCGGCGAAGTTCATTTCAAACACATTGGGGTCGGCAGGCAGATCCGAGGGAAAATCCGGGTCGCTCTTGGCCACATCCACCTTGTCCTTCACCTTTCTGAGCGCCTCATCCGGCGTCACATCGAAGTTGAATTTCACCTGTATCGTGCTGAACCCCTGCACACTCGTGGAGTTGATCTCGTCAACGCCCGAGATCGCGTTGATCTCCTTCTCCAGCGGTCGGGTGATCAGTTTCTCGATGTCCAGCGGACTATTGCCCGGATAGGGCGTTCCCACATAGATCTCCGGGGTCACCACCTCAGGAAACGCCTCGGCAGGCATGCTTCTGTAGGCCGAGATCCCGGCGAGGAAAATAAGTGCCAGGATCACGAAGACCGTGGTGCGGTTGTTCACCGCCCAGGACGACAATCTGAATTCCTTGTCGCTCTTGTTCTGATTGATCTCTTCCATTTCTTTTGGCTCGTTAGGATCAGACACTCTGCTCCACTCGCTGACCCTCCTTAACGCTGCGGGCGCCTTTGTCAATGACCTGAAGGCCGCTTTCCAATCCGCTCAGCACTTCTGTTCTGCCCTCGTAACTCACACCTGTTTCGATGAACTGCCTGCGGACTTTGCCGCGTCCATTGGCCACTGCCTCGAAGAGGTATACAAAGTCCCTTCCGTCTGGACTTTGCAGGATGACCCGACTGGGCAGCGTGATGGCCTTTTCGGACGCGTAGTCCCGTATGCGCACCTGCGCCAGAAGATTGGGCTTGAGCAGTCCGTCCTTGTTTTCAAGGTCCATTCGGATCGAAAAGGTCCGGTTCTCTGCCTTGATGAAACGGCTCACCTCATCGATCTGGGAATTGCTTCGGCGATCGAGACTTTCAAAATACACCTCAACCGGAGTCCCTTTCTGTACCTGCCTCAGATAGCGTTCAGAAACATCGCCTTTCAAATACACATCGTCCAATGCGATGAGCCGAAGAACAGGCATTCCCGGGGCAGCCATTTCTCCTTCTTTCGCGGCCACCTCATCCACATATCCCGAAAAAGGTGCACGCACCTGGCTTAAGTCGAATTGTGCCTTAAGCGAACGGGCCCGCGCATCGAGGCTTTCATAGGAATTCTTCGCCTGCAGGAATTCGATCTCCGAACCGATGTTCTGGTCCCAGAGCTTCTTCCGTTTTTGATAGAGCACTTGTGCGAGTTCCAGCTGGCCCTTGACCTCTTCCAGGGAATTGCTGATGATGTCTGAATCGAGGGTGAAAAGCAATTGGCCCCGCTGAACCTTATCGCCTTCCTGAACCGAGATGCGTTCGATCACTCCCTGGGTTTCCGGATGGATCAGGACATTGTGCTGGGCATGGACTTCGGCCAAAATGGAGAAATAGTGCGCAAATGGACCCGAGGTAACGGGGATGGAACTCACCAGGGTGAGTCGCTTCGCGGTGTCGAGATCGGCAATGCGTTGGTCCACTTCCATCAGGCGGGCGTTGATCCCGTCTTTGGCGCGAATCAGGGAATCCCGCTCTGTTCTCAGGGCACCCAGTTCACTGCTGGGCGAAAGCGGCTCCGGTCCACAGGAAACCAAGAGCGACACGGCGATCGGAAGGAGCCATTGGCTGTTTTTCATCTTCATTGTTTGTTGTAGTTGCCCAGTACTTTGTCCAGTCTGGATTTGGCGTTCAATAATTCGAGCATGGCCGAGAGGTAGTTGGTCTCGGAATTCAAGTACTGATTCTGCGTCTGCGTCACCTCAAGGCTTGATGAGATGCCCTCCTTGTATTTGATCAGTGTTTTGTCGCGGATGCTTTTGGTGATCTCCCGGTTCCGCTGCTCATTGGACAGCCGGTCGGATGCATAGGAATAGGCGCTCTTGGCCTGTTCGTATTCAAGAGTGAGCGCCTGCCCGACCTGGTCTTTGGCCTCCTGAACCTCGATCAGATCGATGCGCGCCTGGTCGAGGCGCATCTTGTTGGCAAAGGAGGTGAACAAAGGCATGCTCACGCTGAGTCCCATGACGGTCGAAGGGATCCAAAAGGAGTTGTAGTTGAACATATTGAAGGCGTCATTGTCGAAGTTGCTCTGCTGGTGGGTAAGAAATCCATTCACCTTGGGCGCAAAGTCCCACATCCTCCTTTTGACCTGAAGGGCAGCACCTGTCTCCTGGTTTTCGACCAGTTTGTATTCGATGTGTTCCTCCAGTCGGAAAGCCTGCTCGAAAACCAATTGTCCGCTTGCATTCTGCAGGTAGAGTTCCTCCAGTCCCTGACTCAGCTGCACCGCCGAATCCATGGGCATGCCAATGGTGAATCGGAAAAAATCCATGGCCACCTTACCCATGCGGCGGGCGTTTTCCAGCTCCAGCGAGATGCCGTTGACCAGATACTCGAGTTGCTGGGCATCTTGTTCCTCCAGAAAGCCTTCTTGGTACAATGCGCGCACCTCCTGCAGATTCTTAGACAGATTGGCCAGATTGCTTTGAAGGATCTTTTCTGCTTCCGCCGACAACTGCACATTGTAATAGGCCCTGGCCACTTCGTCCCGCACATCGATGGTGCTCTTGGTAAGCTCATCGTTGCGGATCTTCTTCAGGAGAATGCTCCCTTGCCGGGCCAGCAAATAGGTTCCGTCAAAAACCAGCTGATTGATCTGAAAGGTGGCAATGGACGAATTGGACACGCCAAAGGCGACCGTTTGGAAAGTCCCTGGCTCTCCGCCGAAGAATTCTGCGGGAACGGGCTGTTCCGGTAGGTCCGGACTGTACTGATAATTCAGGGAAGCCGATGCCTGTGGCAACCCAATGGCCGTGATCTCCCAGAGCCGTTTTTCCGCCTTCTCGATCTCGTGTCTGCTGTTTTTGATCAGATAGCTGTTCTTGAATGCGTAGCGCTGAGCGTCTTCGAGGCTCATCGCCTCCTGTGCCCAGAGCGATGGGCAGATGCCCAACAGCAAGAGACCAAGTCCTTTGATCCGGATTCTTCTGCTCATTCGTTCATTCTTTTTTTGAGGTACTCGATCCCTTTTTTCGTCGCTATTCCATGCAGGTGATAGACCATGGCTTCCCCCAAGAGCCTGCTCAGCCCTGGGATCAATGGCCTTCCCCCCGACTGATCGAGGATGCCTTGTATTTTACTCAGGTAGACTTTGGCCACCACATTCCGGTCGATCTCCGGCCGGTACAGTCTTTCATCCACTCCACGCTGCAGATTGCTGCGCTGGAAGGCCAAGATCATTTCTGTTCGCTCCTCGGATAGTTTTTGGTGCGCCTCAGGAAACTGGGCATTCAACTGCCCTTCCATGTTCTTCCGCTGCGCTTCGAGCTTTTCCCGCATCATGCGGTCAATGCGCAGCAGTTCATCGATGGCATTGTCCGATTCCGCTACGAGTTCACCCAGTTTTTCTTTCGTCTCCTGCACAGAAAGCGTGCAGCAGGCCTGAACCAGCTCTTTTTTATTGGGCACATGCCGGTAGACCGTCTTTTTGGAAACCCCCAGTTCCTGAGCGATCTGGTCCATTGTCACCGCTTTCAAGCCGTGGCGTTGGAAGAGCTTCAGGCAGCTGCTGATCAGGGCGTGTTTCTGGGTATCCATTTTGAAAAACGCGGCGAAATTACAAGGGAAACTTTTGCGTCCCAAATAGTTTCCGCTCAAACTGCTAGAGAACACATTTCCACCAGCCGCTCAAAATCTTAACATTTGATGCGGCAACGCCTATCAATAATTGCACCTTTATTTGTCAAAGAGAAAAAAGCCAATGAATCAAGCCGTTTCAGTCGCTCAGGCCCTGAAAAAAGTTTCAGCTGGAACCGACATTTCCATCAGCGGTTGGGTGCGGAGTTTCCGCAACGACCGTTTCATCCAACTCAATGACGGGAGCTGCTTGGCCAGTATTCAGGCGGTGATCGAACCCGAAGCCCACGACGAATCAGAGCGAAAGCGCATCACAACAGGAAGCTGCGTTCGGGTGAGTGGTAAATTGGTGGATTCGCCGGCCAAAGGCCAGAAGGTGGAGGTACATGTGGAAACGCTCGAGATCCTTGGAGATGCCGATGCGGCCGCATATCCCTTGCAGCCCAAGAAACACTCATTGGAATTCCTTCGCGACATTGCCCACCTCAGGCCGCGCACCAACACCTTTGGAGCGGTCTTTCGCATCCGGCACCTCCTTCAGTACGCCGTACATGCATTCTTCCATGAAAACGGCTTTTTCCACGTGGCCAGCCCGGTCATCACCGCTTCGGACGCAGAAGGGGCGGGAGAGATGTTTCGGGTCACCACATCCGACCCCACCGATCCGGCCAGGGACGAAAATGGAAATGTGGATCACAGCGAAGACTTCTTCGGAAAGGAAACCCACCTCACCGTTTCGGGCCAACTCGAAGCCGAGCTGTTTGCCATGGGGCTCTCCAAAGTCTACACCTTCGGCCCCACATTTCGTGCAGAAAACTCCAACACCTCACGCCACCTGGCCGAGTTTTGGATGATCGAGCCCGAAGTGGCATTCATGGAGCTGGAGGGCAATATGAACCTGGCCGAAGAGCTGATGCGCTATGTCATCGGGTATGTCATGGAGCATGGAGAAGAAGACCTGATCTTCCTCGAAGAACGATTGGCAGACGAAGAGAAGAGCAAGCCACAGAACGAGCGTTCTCCCATGGGGCTGAGAGAAAAATTGCGCTTCGTTCTGGAGAATCCCTTTAAACGCGTGAGCTATACCGAGGCGATCGATATTCTCAGGAATTCAAAACCCAACAAGAAAAAGAAGTTCAAATACCTCATCGACGAGTGGGGTGCCGATCTTCAATCGGAACACGAGCGCTTTTTGGTGGAAAAACACTTTGGCTGTCCCGTTGTGCTGTACGATTATCCCGCCGATATCAAGGCCTTCTATATGCGTCAGAACGAAGATGGAAAAACCGTTCGGGCGATGGATGTGCTCTTTCCTGGAATTGGAGAGATCGTTGGAGGAAGTCAGCGGGAAGAGCGGCTGGACATTCTAAAGGAAAAGATGAAGCAATTCGACATTCCGGAAGAATCGATGTGGTGGTACCTGGAAACCCGTAAATACGGCAGCTGCAAACACAGCGGATTCGGGCTTGGCTTCGAACGACTGGTCCAGTTTGTCACAGGAATGACCAACATTCGGGATGTGATCCCCTTCCCCAGAACACCGGGCAGCGCAGAATTCTGATCTATGCTCAAACAGAAGCTCAGCCAAAAACTCAGTCAAAAGCTCAGCCCTCAGCAGATCCAGCTGATGAAGCTGCTCCAGCTGCCGACGATTGCATTGGAAGAGCGGATACAGGAGGAGTTGGAGATCAACCCAGCGCTTGAAGAAGCGCAAGAGCAAGAAGTCGAAGATCCGTACGATACCTCGGATGAACTGAACGACAGCGAGGAGATCCCGGCGGAAGACATCAATGTAGATGAATACCTGTCGGACGATGACATTCCCGACTACCGACTGAAGGCCAACAACCACAGCCCCGACGACGAAGAGAAACAGGTCCCGCTGAGCGGGGGCGAATCCTTCATGGACCACTTGCTGGGTCAGTTCAGCATGCGCCGCCTGAGCGAACGCCAGCGCGGGCTTGGTGAGTACCTGATCGGCAACATCGACGACGACGGCTATATCCGACGGGAACTGATCCACATTGTGGATGACCTGGCCTTCAATCAGAATGTGATGACCAGCGAAGAAGAACTCGGAGAAGTTCTTGAAGTGGTGCAGGGACTGGAACCTGCGGGCGTCGGCGCACGCGACTTAAAAGAATGTCTCGCTCTTCAGTTGAACCGGCGAAGCCAACAATCCTTTACCTTCATCGCTCAAGCCATCCTGGAAGATCATTTCGACGCATTCACCAAGAAGCATTACAGCAAGATCATGGAGAATCTGGAGATCGATGAAGAAACGCTCCGGTCTGCACTCGATGAGATCATCAAACTCAATCCCAAGCCCGGGAGCAGTTTCTCTGGTGGAAGCAAAGCCGTCACCCAGTCCATCACCCCTGACTACTACATCCAGCTGAAGGATGGCGAAGTAGAATACCAGCTGAACGCTCGAAACGCCCCAGAGCTGAACATCAGTAGGGAATACAGGAATATGCTCGAACACTACAGAGATCAAAAAACCCCAAGCAAAAGCGATAAAGAAGCGGTGCTCTTTGTCAAGCAGAAGATCGATTCTGCGAAGTGGTTCGTTGACGCCGTGCGTCAAAGACAGCGTACGCTTTTGTTGGTCATCGACGCCCTGGTGGAACGTCAAAAGGCCTACTTTCTCTCCGGAGACGAAAGCGATCTTCAACCCATGATCCTGAAGGACATCGCCGAAATGACCGATCTCGACATCAGCACAGTATCCCGCGTGGCCAGTAATAAATACGCCCAAACACCCTACGGCACCTTCCTCTTGAAAGAACTCTTCTCCGAGTCCATGACCAACGACCAGGGGGAAGAGGTGAGCACAAGGGAGATCAAAAAACACCTCAAAGAATTGATCGGGGGCGAATCCAAGTCCAAACCGCTGACCGACGAAAAACTGGCCGCTGCACTCAAAGAAAGAGGCTATCCGATCGCGCGCAGGACCATCGCCAAATACCGGGAACAATTGGGACTTCCCACCGCACGGCTCCGAAAAGAACTCTGAAGGTGAAGCGCTTCGCTATACTTATCTCTTATGTGTTGCATCCAGCGGCCATGCCGCTTCTGGGAATCGGATTGCTCGTGGACCTTCACCCATGGCCGGTCGCATCTGACTTACTGGTCTATGCACTGGCTTTTGTCTTCCTTGGAACGTATACCATTCCCGCGCTGATCAGCCTGAGTCTGAAGTCGGTGGGGCTCATCGACAGTCTGCATATGAATACGGCCAAAGACCGGCGCATTCCATTTATCATCGCCTTTGTTTTCTATCTGTTCACGGCCATTTACGTCCGGCGTTTCCCTCTGCCCGCAGAGTGCAGTGGCTTTGTCATGGGCGCTGCTTTATCCATCGGTCTTCTGACCCTTCTTTTGCCCTACCAAAAGGCGAGCGCACACATGGCCGGAGTCGGAGGGATGATCGGCCTGATCGCCTACATTTCCTCGGCTTATTTCGTGGACCTTTTTTCTTACTGGGTGGCGGCTGTTCTGGCGGCCGGACTGCTGGGAAGTGCCCGCCTCATCCTTCTTGCACACAGCAAGAGTGAGCTTTTGAGCGGATTGCTCTGCGGCCTTTTCGGCATGCTCATCTCCCTGAACTGGCTCTGATCAGATGGTGCCGGTTCGGCCACCGTCCACGGGAATACTGACCCCGTTGACGTAGCCTGCGGCCGGCGAGCAGAGAAAGGCAATGACTGCCGCCAGTTCTTCGGCTCGGCCGAATCGTCCGGCCGGGATCTCCCTGCGCATGGCGTCGGCCACCTCATCCGTTCCCGAAGCTGTTTTTTGGGCCTTGTTCGCAATGATCTGATGGAGTCTTTCGGTCTCGGTAGCCCCGGGAAGGACGTTGTTCACGGTGATCCCAAAACCCGCCACTTCGTTGGAAACCGTCTTGGCCCAACTCGCCACCGCACCACGAATGGTGTTGGACACGCCCAATCCTTTGAGCGGAATGCGCACCGAGGTGGAGATGACGTTCACCACACGTCCGTAGCCCGCTTCTTTCATGCCCGGCAAACAACTTTGAAGAAGCCTCTGATTGTTGACCAGGTGCAATTCGAAGGCCGAGCGAAAATCCGCCACATCCGCCAAATGAGCCGGACCTGGAGGAGGGCCGCCAGTGTTGTTGATCAATATGTGCACCCGCTTCTCTGAAACCAGTGCATCGACCGCTTCGGCAACCGCCTCAGGATGGTGAAAGTCGGCCACCACATATCCGTGTTCCTGGCCTTGGACAGAGGAGAGTTCTTTGGCCCTCATTTTCAACTTGGCGGCATCCCTTGCCATGAGAATGACCTCAGCGCCCAACTCGGCCAGTTCCTGGGCCGTCGCCCAACCAATGCCTTGGGTGCTTCCACACACAAGTGCTCTCTTTCCTGTCAGATCCAATTCCATTTGCGCAAGATATACAGACCCCGTTGTTCCTGTCGGTGCAAAAAGGTCCGTTTCGGCTACTTTCGAAACAATGGAACCCAAAGCTCTGGAAGAATTCAAAGGAGATCGCTGCTGGAGCGAGATCCCTGCCGAAGAATACCGGATCTTTCTCATGGACGCTCCCCTGCGGCTGGATGAAGTGTGGAAGGTCGCTCTGGAAGACAAGGCCTGGTCCTGGCGCTGTGCCTGGCTCATTGCCCGTTTCGTCCAAGACCTGCGGGAAAACATTCACCCGAGGCGCCTTGAGCTTCTGGCTGTCGTGGAAGAGAAGGCGTCTGGTCATCAGCGTGAATTGCTGCGCATCATCGCCGGTCTTGACCTGGACAAGAATGAACTTGGGCCGCTCTATGACCGCTGCCTGAACATCTGGACGGATGTGCGTGCGTCCTCCGGAACGCGGTCTTTAGCCATGGGCCAGATGATACGTGTGGCCACGGAGCTCCCTGAATTCAACAGTGAATTGCAGGCCGTTTCGGGCGCAGAGTTCATGGAGTCACTGAGCTCCGGTATCCGCCGCTCTTTGGAGAAAAAGCTGGAGACGCACTTTGCAGACTCACTCCTCTGAAAAGTAAAAAACGTTGAAGTCCAGGGGCTCGATCGCCGCCTCTTCTCCCGCCGTGAGCAGGCGGTCATCCAAAATGCTCTTGAAACCCATCCCCTGGGCGGTGAACTCTGAAAGGCGATTCCAATCGACCTTCTGTACCTCATCCGAACTGTTGAAGACGCACATCATCGTCTGTTCTCCGCCTCTGCGGAAATAGATATACAGCCCTTCCTGAGGAATGAAATGCACGAACTCGCCTCGGAAGAGCTTGGGGTGTTCCCGACGGAAACGCGAAAGGGTTCGGATCAGATCGAAAGCTTGGTTCTCCTGAGCGTTTCGTCCTTCTGCCGTGAATTTATTCCTTGGATCGCCCGGCCAGCCTCCGCTGAAATCTTCCCGGATGACCCCGTGGTTCGCCGTCTCTTTCATGAGCACTTCGGTGCCGTAGTAGATACAGGGAATTCCACGGCTGGTCAAAAGAACGCCCATGGCCGCTTTGAAGCGGGCCAGGTCTTCATTCACCTCTCCGAAAATGCGGCCCATGTCGTGGTTGTCGGCAAAAGTGATCATCCCCCGGGGCTGCTCGTACATCCAGTCTCCGGCGAGGGTGAGGTAAAAACGACCCACGCCTTCTGCCCAGCCTGGCTTCTCTTTCACCATTTCCTGTAGGCCAAAACAGAATTGAAAATCCAGTACCTGAGGCAGCAAACTGCTCTTTTCACCCAGCATGGATTGGTTGCGCGCCCACCCGCCTTGGATCTGTGCGCCTGTCACCCAGATCTCTCCGAAGAAGAGAAACCCAGGGTACTCTCTGTGGACTGCGCGGAGCAGTTCGTTCATGAACTTTTGGTCGGGATAGGCATAGGTGTCCACGCGTATGGCGTCGATGGAGGCGGTGGCGATCCACCACAAGGTGTTCTGCAGGAGGTATTTGGCCACGTGTGTGTTGCGCTGATTCAGGTCCGGCATCACGGGCACGAACCATCCGTCCTGAAAGGTGCGCAGATCGGAGCGGGATGCATTGGGGTCGATGAAAGCTGCCGCGCGGTAGTTGGTCTGCACATAGGTTCCGTTGCCGTTGACCCAGTCTTTCTCTGGCGGGTCCAAATGCAGCGGATGCTGATCTCCACAGTGGTTGTAGACAGCGTCCATGACGAGTTTCATTCCCCGTTGATGCAATCCGTCGGAAAGCTGCCCGTACAGGTCGTTGTCTCCAAAGCGCGGGTCGATCGCATAGTGATCTGTGATGGCGTATCCGTGATAGCTCTGCTTATCCATGTCGTTCTCCAGAAGCGGACAACTCCAGATCGAGGTGATGCCGAGGTCGTTGAGATAATCCAGGTGCTCGATGATGCCCTGAATGTCGCCGCCGTGCCGACCGAAGGGCTCGGAGCGATCGAGCGCAGTTTCGTTCATATCGCTCTGGATATCGTTGGCTGGATCTCCGTTCGCGAAGCGGTCGGGAGTGATCAAATAAAGGACATCGGACTCGTCGTGCGCAGCGGGTTTGTGCGCAGGACGCTCTTCAACAGGCCAAATGAATCGCGCTTTTCTTCCTTTGCCAAAACGCAGTTCTGCACGGCACGCTTCGCCTTCCTGCACCCAAAGGGTCAGATAGCCATAATTCGGGTTGGAGGCCGTTTGCCAATGAAGCACCTCCAGACCTTCGCACTCTGCACGAACATCCTTTACCTGGTCGAGCTCCTGGCCATAGACCAGCAGTTCTACGGTGTCTGTGGCCATGCCCCGCCACCAATTGGGCGGATCGATCCGCTCGATGCGCTGAGCGGTGGCAAAGAGCGGCAGTAAAGTGAACGCTGCAGCGGTGAAAGCGGTTGTGAATTTGTTTTCTCTACGCATGGTCTTAACGAATGTGTTCCTTTTCATACATTTGGTACATTGTGAAATGTACACTTAGTAAACTTAACCGCACAAACAAATGAAAAAACTCTACACTTTGGCCACTTTGCTGGCATTTTCTCTTGCCGCTGTGGCGCAGGTGAATGTCACCTTTCAGGTAGACATGAACCAGCAGACCGTGAGCGCCGATGGCGTGCATTGCGCAGGCAACTGGCAGGCTGCAGCAGGATTCCCCGGCGACTGGGATCCTTCGACTTCAGAGCTGCTCGACCCAGACATGGACGGCGTATACGAGCTCACCGTTCAGCTTGCAGCCGGATCCTATGAGTACAAATTCATCAACGGAAATGCATGGGGAGGCGACGAAGGCGTTCCTTCCGCATGTGCAGTCAACGGCAACCGCGGACTCACCGTGGCGGCCACCGACATCACCACGCCTGACGTTTGCTTCGCCACCTGCTCGCCTTGTCCTGCAGGTCCGATCCCGACCTACAATGTGGTCTTTGAGGTGGACATGAGCACGACCTGCGATGTGGACTCTGTGGACGTTGCTGGGATGATGAACAGCTGGAGCGGAGGCGACATGCTCACTGACCCCGATGGAGATGGTGTGTACAGCATCACTCTGGCCATCGATTCCGGTGAGGTGCAGTACAAGTTCCGCCGCTACTTCAACGGATCAGCGAACTGGGAAGGAATTGGCAACCGTGTTTACGATGCCGTCGCTGACGCCACTGTACCCTACACATGTTTCAACGATACGGTGGCTTGCAGCAATGTACCCGCACCGTCCGATGTCACCTTCCGCGTGGACATGACCAACGAAGCGCCCGATGCTTCCGGTGTCTTCATCATCGGGGACTTCACGGCTCCCGCCTGGCAGGACGGCGCCATCCAGCTTACTCCAGATCCCAACAACCCTGGGTTCTATGAAACCACCTACAACATGTGTCCTGGAACTTTCTACTGGAAGTTCGTCAACGGCGACCCCGATCCGAATGTGTCCGTGACTGAGGTGGAAGAGAGTTTTCCTGGTGGAGACACTTCCTGTTATGTGCCCAACGGTCTGGGCGGATTCAACCGGGTGACCACTCGCCCCGACGATCAGCCACTTCTGCTGTCGTATGTGTTCAATACCTGCACCACTGCCTCTGGAATGGGCGTTGAAGGCGGCCTGAATGCCAGAAGCTTCGACGTTTATCCCAACCCTGTGAACGGCATTTCCATGGTCGATCTCGGTGTGCAGGAGAAGTTCAACGTGGCGGTATACGACCTCAGCGGACGTCGCGTCTTGGACTTTGGAAAGTGCTTCGGACAGCTGGAGATCGACGGCAGCCGTCTGGACGCAGGTGTCTATCTGCTGACCGTGGCCCGCGACAACGGCGAAATGGCACAGAGCCGTTTCATCGTGCGCTAAGACCTCCCTTTTTTGATATCAGGGCCCCGCTAGAATTTAGCGGGGCTTTTTTGTTGAAGGGAACTCGAACCGGCCGATGAATTCTGC
>CATILC010000079.1 GCA_949516455.1 Flavobacteriia bacterium
ATGATATCGAAATTCTCATCCGAACCATACTTTCTGTTCAGCTGGTTCCGGAAAGACTCTTCGATGATCGACATCAGGGTGACCCTGTCGATGTTCTTTTCCTCTTTGAAGTCGGAGAACGACTCGATAATGGCTATGTTTTCCATTTACGCTTTGAAGTTGACCGTTCGTTTGGCCGTTTGGATCTCCTCGAAAGGGATCGTACGGCGTATTTCTACTGTTCTTTTTCCTTTTCCTATTTCCTTGGGCACGCGTTCCTTCCACTTCAATTCCACCGATTCTTCGTCCACCAACTCGAGGCTGCCTTTGAGTTTATGACCGTCCTTGAGTTCCAGCTGCATGGGTTCGCCCACATGCTTCGGAAATTGCCGCCTTTGCACCAGCGGTTCCAACGCACCAGGAGAACTCACCTCGAGTGAATAGTCTTCCTGATCCCGATCGAAAGCAGAATCGATGGCGCGGTTCAGTTTCCCGAGCTCCTTCATGGTGACAAAGTCGTCACCGTCGACGAAAATGGAAAATACATTTCCCGGTCTGCTCTTGATGTCCACCACGAACAGGCCCTGTTCCTCCGCCGCTTTTCGGGTCACCTCTGTGAGGGCGTCCAAATCCATATTAGAATAAAAAAGGGGACTTCTGTCCCCTCGTTTCACCTTCTTTCGAGGCGCGAATATAGGCAATTTAAAGCGCTCCGATCGTCTCCAGCCAGTCCTGAACATCATTCAATCCTTCGGTCGCCTTTTTCCGTATCCGGTGCATAGCTGTGCGCTGACCGACAAATGCATCGCCCGGATCCAGATAGGCCCGGGGGCGCTCCGGCCCGATCTCGTCTACGAGGCCAGCGGCGGGATAGACTTGCAGCGCACTTCCAATGATCAAAAGGGCATCTGCCTTTTGAACCTTTTCCAAAGCCCTTTCGTAGGCTGGAACGGCTTCTCCGAACCACACGATGTGGGGCCTAAGCGGATGACCGCAGGGCGCTTTGTCTGCACGACTCAGTGCCTGATGACCCCAGTCGAAGACCTCGTCTTCGTGCCGTGAACAGCGCACCTTGGTGAGCTCTCCGTGCAAATGAAGCACACGCCGACTGCCGGCTCGTTCGTGCAGATCGTCCACATTTTGCGTGATGATCTCCAAGCTGAGCTGCTTCTGCAGATCGGCCAGGTACCGATGTGCGGCATTGGGCAGCACATGCTGAAGCTGTTCCCTTCTGCGATTGTAGAAGGAGTGGACCCGTTCCGGATCCCTTTGCCAGGCGCCAGGTGTGGCCACCTCCTCGATCGGTTGGTCTTCCCACAATCCACCCTGACCGCGAAAGGTGCTCAAACCGCTTTCTGCACTGATGCCTGCGCCGGTAAAAACGATGAGATGGAACGAGGATGACACGCGCTAAAAGTAGGTGTCACAGAACTTGAAGAGAACCCCCTGCAGATCGCTGTGTTTTTCAGACTTTTGATGGCCCCCAATCTGCAGCCCCCAATGGAAATACGGATCGACAACTGGAAAGACCTCCAAGAGCAATTGTTCCGAGATACATGGGATGCACAGATCAACAGACACCGTTCCTCTTATGTATACCGCGGATTGAATTCTGTAGACCACGTTCTGGAGACCAGTCTGCAGCGCCTAAAGGGACCCTATCCACGGCTCGAACGACACCTGCTTCGCAACTTCAGGAAGTATGCCCATCTGGATGCCTCTCCGGGGCAATCGACCTGGAACTGGCTGGCCCTTGCGCAGCACCACGGCCTTCCCACCCGCCTGATGGACTGGACCTATTCGCCCTATGTAGCTCTGCACTTTGCCACGAACGATCTGGAGCGGTATGAAGAAGACGGCCTGATCTGGGGGATCAATTACGTCAGACTCAACGAGCACTTACCTGAAGCCCTGAAGAAGGTGATCCGTGATGAGGAGAGCAATGTGTTCACCGCGCATCTGCTGGAAAAGGTGTGCCGCACCCTCGACGAACTGGGCGATCTGGAAGAGAACCCTTTTCTCCTTTTCCTCGAACCACCTTCGCTCGATGCGCGCATCGTGAACCAATACGCCTTGTTCTCCATGCTCTCAAGGGCAGACTTGAAACTTGGTGAGTGGCTGGAAGGACGGGCACATGAGGTTTTTCGGATACGGATCCCCGCCGAACTCAAGTGGGAGATCCGGGACAAACTCGATCAGGCGAACATCACCGAACGCGTTCTTCTTCCGGGCCTGAGCGGCCTCTCCCAATGGCTGAAAAGACACTACAGTTCCAGAGGGGATAGTTGCTGATTTTTTAACCTCATTACTGCACTTAGTTGCCTAATTTCGCTGCTCTATGAAGTCATTCATCATCCGATTCTTATGCCTTTTCTTCATCGCTTCTCTCGGGCAGACACATGCCCAAAGTGTGGAGAATCTTCGGCTGATGACCTATAACATTCTGTCCTACCGGACGGCCAATGGTCAGTGCACTGGGAACAACAACAACCCGACCTCCAAGGACGGATACATCAAGACCGTGGTTCAGTACATCGACCCGGACATCATCGTCATGAACGAGGTCGGTGCCCAGCCGGTGAATTCAGACCGACTGCTGACCAACGCATTGAATGTGGGCGGGATCAACAAATGGGAACAAGCCAACTACAGTTCCAACGGCTGGTCGAATCTGGTCAATATGCTGTTCTACGACAGTACCAAAGTGGGCCTGCACAGTCAACAGCTCATCGACAAGGATCTGCAGAACCAGAGCCTGGTCCGGGCGATCGACCTCTACCGCTTGTACTATAAAGACCCCTTGCTTCATTTGGGCGGAGACACAGTCTATTTCGTGGTCGTGGCGCTTCACCTGAAAGCCGGCAACAGCAATGCCGACGAGAACGACCGGGACGATGCCACTGCGGCCCTGATCGATCTGCTCAAGACCAAGGTGTTCGATGAGCACGTCTTCATCTGCGGCGATTTCAACAGCTACAGTGCCAATGAAGGCGGGATACAGAACCTGATGACAGCGAGTCCGCCATCCGAGCGTTTCTTCGATCCGATCGATAAGATGGGCGGCTGGAACAATTCACCCATTTATGCTGCTGTGCACACGCAGAGCACCCGCAACAGTGGCAACACGAACAGCGGCTGTTTTTCCGGTGGCGGACTGGACGACCGTTTCGACATGATCCTGGTCAGCGATGCTGTTCTCAACGATGCGGGCAGCGAGGTGAACTACACAGCAGGGAGCTATGAAGTGCTTGGCAACGATGGAAGCCATTTCAACAAGGGCATCACCGACATTCCGACCAATGGCTCGGCACCAAGTGTCGTGATCGATGCGCTGAGCGAAAACAGCGATCACCTGCCGGTCTACCTCGAATTCGATGTCCACAAACAAAGCCTGTCCACGTCGAATATCCTTCCTCCGGTCAGTGACCTCCGCATTCATGCGGCGGCAGCCGACCGCCTGGTCGTTCAGATGCGGTCCCGGACGTCTGGATCGATCCAACTGCGCGTGGTGGATCTTTTGGGCAGAAAGTTGATCGAACGACCCTTTGAACTGCACAAAGGCCAATCTGGAAAAACGGAGATCGACTTTCCATATCAGAAGGGCATCTATCTCCTTCAACTGCAGGGAGCAGGATGGGCCACGACCGAGCGATTTCAATGGCCGTGAACCGACTCCTGGCCGCCATATTCGTCCTATTCAGCCCGTTCCTGGGGGCACAGACTTCGTTCGAAGAGCGCACCACCACTTCGAGCAATATGCGTTTGAATGTCACCAATCTGGGCACCTTCGGAAACGCCTGGCGCGGCTACCGGGACGGCAGCGGAGACCCTTCCTGTGAATATCCTGCGGGTTCAGGGATCGAGCACCTTTTTGAGGGCGGCATTTGGATCGGTGGACTGGAAAACGGTGCCAACGTCCGCGTGAGCACCTCAGCCTACGATCAGCCACAAGGCTATGCACCCGGGCGGGCAGGTTTTGAATTCACCGCCGCTCCAGGCAGTCAGCTGGGCGAACGCTCCACCCTTCAGGACAATCCGAATTACGCTCTTCAGGCGGTTTCTCATCAGGATTACATTGCCGCATTCACCGACGCCAATGTGCAGATCCCGGGAACCAGCATCCCCATCAGCCAGCACACCAGCCCAATGAACATCGAGGTGGAGATGAAGACCTACAACTGGAATTACACCTTCTCGGATTTCATGGTCATCGTCGACCTCAAGCTGCGCAATGCAGGCACCTCTTTTTTCGACGAACTCTATGTGGCGCTTTGGAACAACACTGTCGTTCGGAACATCACGGTCACGCCTGCCGGTTCGGGTGGATCTGTGTTCTACAGCCAGGGCGGAAACGGCTACATGGACAGTCTGCATTTAGCCTATTGTTATGACGCCACGGGCGATATGGGCTTCACCGACAGCTACATCGGTCAGAAGTTCCTCGGTGCCGAGGACAAATACGGATTCCACCACCCGCATGTGGATTCTTCGCTGAACAGCCTGACCGGACTTCTGGAAGCCGACACAGCCTTTGATGTGCACTACAACGGATGGCAGTTCAACTCGAGCAGTGCCGCCTACGCCTTTCCATCGACGGACAATCAGCGATACCTGAAGATGTCTGACGGATTGAACCACAGCCCCTGTTGGACGAACCCGAGCCTGCCCAATTGTGCGGGTTTGGACATTCAATCAGACTTCAATGCGCCAGGAAACCGATCGGATCTGCTGGCGGCAGGACCTTTCAGAAAGTTCGAGCCGGGAGACGAGATCACCGTCACCTTCGCCTATGTGGTTGGCCCCAAGAACGAAGACGGCAATCCAAATACGGACAACAATGCGGTCCAAAGGGCCACTCTGATCAACAATGCCAATTGGGCGCAGACGGCCTTCAACGGAGAAGACGTCAATTTCAATGGACTTTTGGACAGTGGAGAGGACACGGACGGCAATGGAAGGATCACCCGCTTCATTCTGCCCAGTCCACCCGATGTGCCCCGCACGCGCATTGAAGCGAGCGATGGCAAAGTGGACATCTACTGGAGCAACAATTCCGAATCGAGCGTCGACCCGATCACACGCATCAAAGACTTTGAAGGATACCGTGTCTATCTGTCCAAACTGGGCTTTGACGTGACCGGTACGCCGGATCTGGCGCGGGATTTTGTACAGATCGCTTCTTACGACAGCACCGGGAACGGACTCTTCTTTGACAATGGATTCGGAGCGATCCAACTGCCCGCTCCGGTCTATTTTGACGGGGATAGTGTGGCTTATCACTACAGGTATACGCTGGATGGTTTGCAGAATGGCTGGCAGCACGCCGTGGCGGTGACCGCATTCGACCGGGGAAATCCCGCATCCAATCTCGAGCCCCTGGAATCGAGCTATCTCGCCAATGATTTCCGGGTCTTTCCGGGCACACAAGCCAATGAAGACATGAGCAATGCTCAGCCCTTTGCCTATCCCAACCCATACTACTTCGGATCGGCCTGGGAAGGAAGAAGCAATTTTCAGGAGGAAAGCCGAAAACTGATCTTCGCCAACCTACCGCGCCGCTGCCGCATCACCATATTCAATCCAGCCGGCGATCTGATGGACCAATTCGTACACGATGCAGCATACGACGGTCAAGACATCAGATGGTTCCGTTCCTTTGGCAGCGAAGACCCGGGGGAAAATGTATTCTCCGGCGGAGAACACGCCTGGGATCTGCTCACACAAGACACACAGATCATATCCCGCGGGCTCTACATGTTCACCGTAGAAGACCTCGATACGGGAAAGACCTACACTTCTAAATTCGTCGTCATCAAATAACAACAGCGCACAACCCAAATACCATGAAACACCTCTCTCTCATCCTTGCATTGATATGCACCTGCTGGACTGCTCAGGCTCAGATCCCCTATGTCAGCATCACCAGCATCATGACCATTCCGCAGTCTGATCTGCAGAATTGCAACGACACCACGAGCTATCTGGGCGATACAGTGGTCACACGAGGCATCGTCATCATAGATGGCGGTCTGACTGAAGTGGCTTCTGGCAGCGTACAAGGCGGTCTTCGTCCGTTCATACATGTGGTGGACACCGCCGCAGGTGGCACAATGGATCCTTTCAGCTCCATCGAGGTGATGGGTGTGATCCGCGATGCCTCTGGCAACCTCATCCCACACCCCAACTTTATCTACGTGGCTCCTGGCGATGTGGTCGAGATCACGGGGATCGTAGGAGAATACAACGGAAGCAAGCAGATCTCTCTGCTCGATGGAAATTCCTTCAACGTTTTGAATACCGCCGCTGCTCCGAGTCCGGCCATCGTTCCATTGAGCGATCTGAACGACCCCAATGCGATCAACCAATTGCCCACCGGTGAGCAATGGGAAGGCGCCTATGCCAAGATCGAGAACGTGACCGTTTCAGAGGTCATCTACTTTTCTGGCGGCAGCCGCGTGAGCTTCAATATTGTGGACGGAAGCGGAAACCGGATGAATGTATCCGATCGCTACCTCGCCCAGAAATTGCCCTCACATCAGGTGATCAATGCCAATTCACCCAATTCCACCGCAGCAGGCGGACCCGGCACCGGCACTTTTGTCCCTCCCGTCCCCGGAACGTTTTACAACAGCATCAGCGGGGTGATCCGCCACGATGCCAATGGATGCACAGGCGATAATGGACGCGGCTATGAGATCAACCCATTTCTTGCATCTCACTACGACCTGGGCTATGCGCCTCCCTACATCGCCAATGTAGACCGAGATCCGCTGATCCCGACCAGCAACCAAAGTCCGGACATCACCATGAACATCACCGATTTTGACGGAAGCGTGGACAGCGTCTCCTTCTGGTACTCCGACGATGCGAATCTGCTGCCGAGTCAGTTCCAGCAGGGAAGCATTGCCTTGCTCGCTGGTACAACGGATGAATACGAGGCCAATCTGCCGAATTTCCCTGACGGCACGCTGGTGCGTTATTACATCTACGCCGAAGACAACGACGGCAACGGTTCCTATCTTCCCTCCAAGCCGCTCAATCAGGCCGAACCCAACTTTGACTATTACACCGTTCGCGACAACGGTCTGATCATCCCGGACATTCAGTTCTCGCTGGCGCCCAATGGAAACTCCCCATTTGTGGGCAATACCGTGACCGTGACCGGCTATGCGACCAGCTCCACCAAGCCCTACGATCTGGGCTATGTCTACATCCAGGACCCCAACTACAGCGAGTGGTCGGGCATCGCTCTGAGAGGGAGCAACTCCCTGACGGATGTGTTCCGCGGAGAAGAAGTGACCGTGACCGGACAGGTCGTGGAGTCGTTCGGTTTCACCATGATCGATGTACTGAGCCTGAACCGCACCGGAAACGTCATGATGGTGCCTCCTGTTTCCATCGATCCTTCGGACAGTGCGGCCTATGCCGACCGGACCGTAGAGAAGTACGAAGGCATGCTCATTCGGGCCGAACTGCCTGGAAGCAAGATCTGGATCACCGAGGAAAACCTCGGATTTGGCGACTATGCGATCTCCACACAGGCCGGTGCGCCCTTGCAGCGCTCCATGCGCGTACTTGCCGGAAGGCAGAGCAGCACCTCGCAGTCTTCACTCTATGTTTCTCTCGTGACCGATACCGCTCTAAGGAGCGTCAACGGATTCATGGAAGTTCCTGCGATCGCGGTTTCCGACACCATGAACATGGATGCCCTGGTCGGGGTGCTGAGCTATGGGTTCAGCAACTACCGCATCCTGCCCAGGAACAATGACGATTTCATCGGCGTCAATGTCGCTCTCGATTCTACGGACCTCGCCTCTTCGCCCTTCAATATTGAAGAGATCCATGCGCTGCCCGGAGTCAAGGTGTATCCGAATCCGAACGCTGGAGAATTCCGCGTGGGAATGGAGTCCATTCGTCCCATGACCTATCGCCTGATGAACTTCCAGGGGCAGCTGCTGCAGGAAGGCATCATTGAGCGGGACGGACAGCGGATCGACGCGAGCCAACTGCCCAGTGGTTTCTACACTCTGATCCTCAAAGATTCAGCCACTGAGCGCCACGCGGTCGAAAAGATCCTGATCCGCCGATAGGCGATCGCCTCCGTGCGCTGGAAAAAAGCACATATTGGATGGATGGGAGCGGTTCTGCTCCTTTCCCTCTCCTGCAGGAAAACGGGTGAGCTGTTGCCGAACAGCCCGCCCGACTCCTACTTCGTAGTGGACAGCATTCCCCTTTCCGGACAGCAAAGACTGAACAGTCAGGTGTCGCTGAGTTGGTATGGCACAGACCGAGACGGTTATGTGACCGGTTTCGAACTGAGCGAGGATGGTGTGAACTGGCGATTCACAGAGCAACAAGACAGTTTGTTCAAGTTTGCCTTGCCCAGCGGCAACGACTCAGTGGACATCGAACTCTGGCTGCGTTCTGTGGACGACAAAGGAGCGGTCGATCCCGACCCCGCCTTCTTGCGCATTCCCGTGAAGAATTCGCCTCCGCAGGCCTCCTTTGAACAGAAGGCGCTTCCCAACGACAGTGTGCGATCGGTGGTGACCTTCCGCTGGAACTATTCGGATCCCGATGGGGCCGGATCTGTCGTCTCTGCATTCCTAAAAGTCAATCAGGGCAGCTGGACGCCCATCGACCGCAATCAGGCGCTCATCTCTCTGGTACTCGACCCTTCAGCATCCGGGGTCGCCACAGCTGAGCTTTACTACGGCACAGAGAACAATGCATCCCTGACCGTGGATGGGCTTCTTGCAGACGCGCCCAATCAGATTTATTTGAAGGTGCAGGATCTGGCGGGCTCAGAAAGCCCTGTGGATTCGTCCAATGTGTTCTTCCTGCGCCAAAAGACCAGCGACCTCCTG
>CATILC010000080.1 GCA_949516455.1 Flavobacteriia bacterium
CGAGCGGCTACGGGGTCCATGGCTAGAAATTTATAAATGTAAATCTACATCACATGCTCAAACAGCCGAATGTCCAAAGGCCTAATTGCTCATGGACGGACTCACTGGCCAAAGAGGTCGGGTTATTTATAGCTGAATTTATTATTCAACTAGAATTCTTTATGTAATTGGAAATAAGGCATATGTACATTTCAATAGAATTTCCTTATTGCTCTTTTTCTAGCGTTTTCGTCCAAATGGTCTCACCATCACCGTCTTTCACTTCGATGCGCAGCACGCGTTTGTTGTAAGGGCCTTCGAAATGAAGAAGACCATAGTTGTTTACATCTACATAAGTACCCTCCACTCGGTTTGCATTGGCTTCATCAGCTGATATATTGTTTGGCCGACTGCTCAGTGGGGAAAGGGTCAGGTCGTAGACCGTTATCTCATCCGATAGGTCCAGGGCGGAAAGCTCGGTCATGTGTCGGTCTCCGCTGAGGAAAACAACCCCCTGTATCTCTTCCGAGCGAAGTCTGTTCAGGAGGTAGGTTCTTTCGACGGGGTAGCGCGCCATGTTCTCAAAGCCCTTATAGGAATTCAAGATCTGCCCGCCCACAGCAACCATTTTGAAAGGGGCTCGACTTGCCTTCAGATTCTGGATCAACCAGTCGATCTGTGACTTGCCTAACATATCGGCAGAATCTCCTGGTTCTTCGCGCCAGCTTCGGTTGTCCAGCAAGAAAAAGTCTATACCGTTCCATTCGAAATAAGAACTCAAGTCGGAAGCGCTATGTGCCTGTTGTGCTGCGGTAGGCCAAAAGAGACGGAAGATGCTCAGCGGCCATTCTTTGTTGGGATATGAACCGTTTGCGTTGTTTGGCCCATAGTCATGGTCATCCGTGATCGCGTAATGAGCACATGTAGGCAGGAACTTCTGGATGTTTGGATCCATTCGCGTGTGGCTGTACCGGTGCGCATAACCGGACCGGCTGCTGACATCGGCAGGCCTGAGGTAGGTGTTGTCACCCAGCCAAAGCATGACATCCGGACGATCTTCCATGATGGATTTGAAGATCTCGGTTCCCTGTCCGTAGGCCTTTCCCGGACGGTCATAGAGCGGGTCGTTCACATAGACGCAGCTCCCCGCCGCTACAGTGAAAGCCGGTGGTTCCGTTTTATAGGCCCAGTCTTGTTGCGTTTTGAATTGGTAGGTCTCCGATCCGCTGAATTGATAGCGGTATTCCGTTCCAGGCTCAAGTTGCTCCAGACGGAAGGTGTATGCCCTACATGCATCGTCACTCACTTGGGCATGAATCACGTTCCATCGATCGGATCCAATCTTTTGATACGACAGATCTATGGATCCCGGCACATCTGTTTGGATCCAGATCAAGGCAGATCGATGACTTACAGGGCCCAGCATGGGGCCCGAGATCAGTTTTTGAGAAGCCGCATCCAGAAGGAAAAACAGAGTGGTGAGGCCGAGAAGAAATGCTTTCAATGGAAAGGGTGTTTTGCTTGCTTTGCAAAATTAAGACCATAAGTCGTGTAAGTGCATACCGCTCATTCAGCTAAAGACAATGAAGTAATTTCGGCACATGCATCCTTTTGTACATGCCTCAAAAGTGGAGCAGTGGCTGCGTCAATTCGACAAGAAACTTATTGGCCATAGCTTTTTGGGTAAGCCCATCCATTCGGTGCATTGGGGGGCGGGTCCTTTGCGGGTTCTTGTCTGGTCTCAAATGCATGGCAACGAAAGCACAGGGCTGCGAGCAATGATGGAACTCCTAAGCGATTGGGTTTCGAGCAAAGACCACATCCTCCTAAATAAATTAACAATTGTATACATTCCGCAACTCAATCCAGATGGTGCGGAAAAGTGGACGCGCAGGAACGCTCAGAACATCGACCTTAATCGGGATCTTCGAGCCAAACAATCTCCCGAGATCGCATGCTTTGTGCGTCTGCTTGATGAATTCAGACCGGATATAGCCCTGAATCTTCATGATCAGCGAACGTTTTTCTCACAGAAGGAGCAGGGGCTGCCAAGCAGTTTGGCGCTCGCCGTACCTAAAACATCTGAATCATTGAGTACAGATTCAAGAATCGTCAACAACAGACGCTTCCTTCGCGATTATATTTTACAAATGTATAATCGCATCGATCCCTCAAAGCGCGAAGGCTGGTCGGTATTCGATGAGTCCTATTACCCCCGTTCCATTGGCGAATATGTGCAGGAAAGCGGCTGCGCAACATTGCTCGTGGAGTCGGGCGTTGTGGGGACCGACCTCAGCCGATCTCTTTCCGTTCAGCAGACCAAGTCATTTTTAAAGTCGTTTTTGAGCGGATTGACTTCTGATCTGCTGTTTCATGATCGTTCAGCTGATACCCATTTGGATGGAACACAGGCATGGCCCTTTCCAAAAAACGAGCAAGGCTTGGTCGATCTAAAAGTCCAGAATGCCCGGATACAATGTTTAAACAGCTCGTGGGAAACAGATCTTGCGATCTGGCTCAAAGACGAATATCGAGATGGGAGACCCTGGTTCATTCCTATTCTTCATGATGTAGGGGATCTTCGGCATTTGCATTCAAGGGTGGCCTTGGACAAGGTGGAAGTACATGTCGAGGCGAAAGATCTTATCGTTGGTTCGCCCATTACTTTTTGGCCACAGTTGAAAGGATACACTCCATGGGCGGATATAGAAGTGTAAATCCTTGGACGGGGGATTTGTTGGCTACATATGCCGAAACGACAGATAGTGAATGCGAAAAGCTTTTGGCAGAAAGTCAAAAAGCACAGGCCGAATGGGCGAGACGTGCATTGGATGATCGCCTTCGGCCACTTGAGCGCTTAAACAGTCTCTTGGCAGAGCGCAAGGAAGATTGCGCCCGGATGATCAGCTCCGAAATGGGGAAGTTGATCACAGAGTCCGAAGCTGAAGTGGAAAAGTGCATGGCACTCTGCAGCTATGTATTGGATCAGGCGCAGGCTGCACTTGAAGATGATGTGATCGAACACGGCCTTGCGGATGTGCGGGTGCGAAAGCGCCCCTTGGGCTTATTGCTTGGGGTCATGCCCTGGAATTTTCCCTTTTGGCAAGTCTTTCGTTTTGCTGTTCCCAACCTCATTCTCGGCAATGGCATACTGCTGAAACACGCTTCGAAGGTCGGTGGCTGTTCTCTGCTGATTGAATCCCTGATGAATGCAGCGGGTTTTCCAGTTGGCTTGTATCGGAACATTTTTGTCGCGCACCAGCAGGTGCAGCGGCTCTTGGAAGATCCACGCGTGTGCGGATTGAGTTTTACTGGCAGCGAGTCCGCAGGCAGGCACTTGGCTTCCATTGCGGGTAAAAACCTCAAAAAGCAGGTATTGGAACTCGGTGGCAACAATGCGCTATGTGTCCTTGAAGACGCCGATGTTTCGAAGGCTGTGGAAATGGCCATTCGGGCCCGGCTGGTCAATGCTGGACAAAGCTGTATTGCGGCCAAGCGCATGTTGGTCCATGAATCGCTCTTCGATGCTTTTTTGATGGAGTTGAAAAGCGCGTTGAACGACTACAAGGTTTCCGATCCAATGCACCGTTCAAGTCGGCTGGCACCCATGGTCAGTGAGCAGGAAGCGAAACTCTTGGAAAGGCAGGTGGAAAATGTGTTGAAGCAAGGTGGTGAGCTCATTGGTTTATTGGACCGGCGCAAGGCCTGTTTTTCGCCCTGCATCGTCAAACAAGAACGTTGGCCAGTAGAAGATGTAGAGGAGGAGCTTTTCGGCCCTGTCTTTTTGGTTTCTGCCTTTTCCAAAAGAGATGATCTGATCCAACAGGTCAACAGCAGCAGCTTCGGTCTCGGAGCCTCTCTTGTTGGAGAGGACCTGGGGGCCATGCGAGCTATTGCAGATCGGCTGCAGGAGGGAAGTGTCTTTTTGAACAGCCCTGTGTTTTCCGATCCAAAGATTCCGTTTGGAGGGGTGAAGAACTCGGGTTTTGGCCGGGAACTCGGGCAGCAGGCGTTTTCTGAATTTGCCAATATCCAGCCCTTGGTCATCTTTAAAGAGAAAGGCTCCTGAACGGAGCCTTTCCTAAAGCAGCATTCCTGCCCGGACGGGATCACTCCTTGGGCCCGGTCAAAAAGAACTCGTTGGCCACGATTTCCGTGGAATACCGCTTCTCCCCATCTTTTTCATAGCTGCGTGAGGACAGCTTGCCGTTGACGACGAGCCCTTGTCCCTTTTGTGCGTACTTCTCAAGGAATTCAGCTTGAGGGCCCCAGGCAACCACATTGTGCCATTGGGTGTCGTTCACTCGTTCGCCGCTCTGCTTTCGGTAGCTCTCGTTGGTGGCCATGGAAATGCGGGCGAGTTTCTTTCCCTCATTGAATTCTTTGATCTCTGGATCGGCCCC
>CATILC010000081.1 GCA_949516455.1 Flavobacteriia bacterium
ACCACAACCCGTCCCGATCGACTGGCTGGCGAAAAACGGAACCGCATCTCCCGATGGTCTTCTTCCTCCACCTCAATGAGTTCCATCTTGTCCAGCTTCTTGATCAGGGATTGGGCGAAGGAAGCTTTCGTCGCCTTATAGCGGAACTTTTCGATCAGTTCTTCTGTGCGCTTGACCTCCTTTTCCTGATTCTTCTTCGCGGCGATCTGCAGTGTCCTCTGTTCGGCCCTTTGGGTGACAAAACGAGAATAGGGCATGGGGAAATCATAGGCCTTGCCGTATGAGAGCTCAACGGTGCGGTTGGTAACCTGATCCAAAAATGTTCTGTCGTGGCTGACCAGTACTATGCCCCCCGAATACTCCTTGAGGAATTGCTCCAACCATATGATCGATTCGATGTCCAGGTGATTGGTTGGTTCATCGAGCAGCAAAAGGTCGTGCTGACGAACCAACAACTTGGCGAGTTCAACGCGCATGCGCCATCCTCCAGAAAATGTTGCCGTGGGCGCTTCAAAATCGGCCGCCTTAAATCCTAGACCTTTCAAGATCTTTTCGATCTCAGCACGAAAAGTATACCCGCCAAGCATGCCATAGCGCTCAGTATGATCGTTCAGGTCCTGAATGAGCTGCATATAGGCCTCCGACTCATAGTCGCTCCGCTCGCTCATTTCTGAATTGATCCGAGCCAGTTGTTGCTCCAGTTCCACGAGTTCAGGCATGGCCTGTTCCATTTCCCCCATCAAGGAGTAACGATCCAACAGATCCAGTTCCTGAGGCAGATATCCAATGCTGCATCCAGACTGAACAGCTACTTCGCCCTTGTCGATCTCCTGTTCACGGGCCAAGACCTTCAGAAGGGTGGATTTTCCGGCTCCATTGCGCCCGACCAATCCGATGCGATCTTCCCTGGTGATCAGGAAACCGATCTCATTGAAAAGGGTCTTGTCCGTAAAATCGAGGGTGACTTTGTTGAGTGAAACCACGCGGCAAATGTATGAAGGCGCAAGGGCCGACCGCTGTACTTTTGACCTCAATGAAAAAAGGAAAACGCCTGTACAGCATTCTTCGGTTAAAGTGCCCGCGCTGCCATGGGCCGGGCCTCTTCACCAACAAAAGCCCGTTTCCCCTGAGAGAACTGAGCCGAATGCCCGAACACTGCGCGGAATGCGGTCTGAAATTCGAGCGTGAACCTTCCTTCTTCTATGGGAGCATGTACATCAGCTACGCCTACGGGGTGGCTGTATTCGTCGCGGTATTTGTTTTGGTCGATCTCCTCCTTGGCTATGGGATCTGGACAACGGTAGGCACCCTCGCAGTGGTGCAATTGCTGGCCAGCCCCTGGATCTTCAGGCTGAGTAGGTCGACATGGATCAATCTATTCGTCTCCTACGATCCTTCCTACTCGAAAAAGCGCCTGAGTTCAACCTCTGGAGGCAAGGGTATGGACCGAAAGATGTGATCGAGCATCCACTCACTCAGCAAAGGCGCCAGCAAGGTGGCTCGACTGCCCATTCCGTTAAAAATATATAGCCCTTTGTGGCCTTCCACCGCGCCCAAAATGGGTTTTCGGTCCCTCACGGCCGGTCGCACCGCTGCTTCATGTCTCACTTGTTCCACAGGACCAGGCCACAATTTAGCCAACCGATCCAGCAGCCAGTCTCTTCCTTGATCACTGGGCCGCTCATCAAGTGGATCCCAGGAATAGGTGGCCCCGACTTTAAACAGTTCATTACCCAAAGGCATGATGAATACACCGCCATGTATGATCTTCTCTGGATGAGGATAGCCCGGTAACCGGAGTGTCAGCACTTCGCCCTTGACAGGTGCCATGGCATTTTCCGGTATTCCGTAGGGCAAGCTATCCTTTTTCCATCCCGTGCAAAGCACCGTGGTCGTTCCATCCAAATGCTCGTCCACACGCCATCTTTGGTTTACGACCCGATGCCGCTGTGCCATGAATTGCTCTACTTCGTTGAGCCAGGGCATCACCAACAGGCGACCTGCCATTTTCAGTTCGCCATATACCTCTTTCTTGCCATGAATGGGGCCCAAAAACTCCGTAAATCCTGCATCTGCACTTCGGGCTTCCCAATCATTGACCTTGCCTTTTTCCTGCATTCGATGCCAGATCGGTATCGGTGCAGCCCATTCACTCTCCAAAAGGGCATTGGTATTTGCATAGAATTCCTCGGCACAACGGGCCAATTCAGCAGCGCGCCAAACCAGCTTCAATCGTTTCAGAACGGTGGGATTGTAAATACCTGAAGCCACAAGCGATGCAGAGGGCCTGCCGTATTTCCACCAATCGATGGAATGACCGGACATATGCGCCCTTAATGCCAGGATGCTTCCAGAGATTCCACCGCCAATGATCCGTATATGTGCCATAAAAAAGGCCGCATAAGCGGCCCATTCTTTTAATTTCTATTTGATCAGTATTCCCAGAGATCGTGTTCGAAGTTTCTCAAATTCTCTCTGATCTGCTGCGCCTCGAGCAACTGCATCATGGTGTCGTTGATCTTATAATCGGCTATGGCCCGATCGTAGACGTTGTCTTCTTTGTAGACCACACTGTTGAAATACCGCAGATGGAACACCTCATCGAAGGTGAGTCGCTGTTTGCGGTTGTTGCGGTTGTAGGTTGTATGCGTGTGCAGCGCTACCCGTGCATCCGGAAACCAGACCCAAAAGAGCTCGTATGCATTGCTTGCATTTTTTGGATCCTGCACGCGTGGAGCGATGCCAATGATGCGGTTCTTCATTTCCCCACGCTGCTTGTCAAAATACCAGTCTGACTTGATCTTAAAACCCAGAACATCGCTCGAGCGGATGGAAATAGTATCCACTATGTAGGTACTGGGGTCGTTCTTGACAATTCCAAAATCGTCATCGGTCGCGACCGTATCGTACTGGTCGATCATTTGTTCCAACGCATCTGGTGTGAGAGGGATCTCAAATTTATCGTCATTGAAGACCTCAACGATGGTCCCTTCATTGAGAATGCCATGAACCAATACATCAAAGAGCGACTTCCTGTCTGGAAGCTCTTGAGTTGGATAATACAAGTGATGATTGATCTTTTCCCGAATGTCGATCATCTCCCAATGTCGCGTCGACCAGACCATATCCGCTTCTCTTAAGAAGGGATATTGGATCACCCGATTGTGGTGATAGAACTTGGGGGGATCCGGAATGATGCCGTCATCTTCCGGTGTCAATACCTGCGCCATTCCATGTGGAGCAATCCCCAATGAAAGCAGGGCGATAAGTAAGATCAAGCGACTTTTCATATGCCTATACGTTTACGTCAATGGAAAATCCGGCAACATCTACCCTCAGACCTTTTGGCCCTTTGGCTTTGATGTCCCTAAATACGATGGTCGAGCCATTCTTTACCTTATCGATCAGCTGTTTCACATCGCTCGAAAGTTTGTTCCCACGAACTTTCTTCGGTGGGAAGCCCGGAACGACGATCTCAAAGGAAACCACTTCCAACTTGAGGTCGAATGGAAAGTCATTCAGATCGGCTTGAACGGGGCTGGATTTGATGAAACCCGCCGAACGCAAAGTATTTTTCTGGCCTCTTTGTGAGCCTGTGGCGTCAGGTACACGCTTGATACGGAACTCCTTTTTGCCCATGGGTTTTGACTTGCCCTCCTCGTCAATGACGGAAACGCTGATGGTGACGGTCTTTTGGGTCACACCCGATACATCCGCGATATATTGACCCTTTCCTGCAGAACGTACACCTGGACCGCTCACCTTCACTTTGGAAGGATCCACACCTGGGACACCGATATCCAGCGGGTTGTCCACACCGCGGTAGAGAACATTCATCTTGGTCGGGGAAATGACCACACTTGGCGGTGCCACATTATACGCCGCCTCTACAGGATATTCTTTGATTTCCCCGTTGGTGACCAATTTGATCATGCCAGCCCATTTCTTTTCGCCCACAGCACGCGCAGGAAAACGAACCTTGGCCACACCACCGACGATGTCCTCATCTGAGAGCTCCTGGCCATCAATGATAAAATCTGGATTCTGTGTTTCGTCGTAAGCAGCCAAGAAAACATCTGCTTCATAATCATCGCCTTGGATGACATAATTGGACTTCGGCATGACGATCGCACGAACGCCGGTGAACTTGAGGTCGCTTGCTCCAATGCTCGCCTTGAGGTCTGCAATGATGTCCGCCTCAGTATTTCTGATCTTGGCCTGATAATCAGTGAGAAAAGCCAAGACAGCGATCAATGGGTAGTGCTCAAACGTGGCATGCTCCCAATCCAGGATGGCATCTCCCACCTTGACATCATTCGTGTTGAATTCCGCATTGATCTCATCGTGAAGCGCCTTGTCGTCCGTCACCAGATTGATCATATCCGTCCGGTAGCTGTCCAACATTTTTCTCAGATCCATGGCCTTTCCCTGAATCAGCATCAAATTGGCCACCATGGATTTGTCGTCCATCTTCTTGGGTTCCACCCCGGCCTCATCGTACCCGCCGGTTCCCTCGATCAGCGATTCCTTGATGGTCTCGATCTCTTCGACCAGCTGGTTGGAACGCGCTCGTACCTTCTTTGAAGATTCCCTGGCCGGGCCTGCTTTGGTAGGATTCTCAGAGTAAGCGGCCTCGATCTGTTTGTACACATCTGAGTTCTTTTCTTCAACGACTTGGGCCGTTCCTTCCAAACTGCTGTTCAGTTTTGAAAGCGCGTGGAGGATGTCCTTTGAAATATTGAGCGCCAAAAGGGCGGTCAATACCAAGTACATCATGTTGATCATTTTCTGACGGGGACTCAGCTTACCTCCTGCCATCTCTTTTCTGTCTTAATGGATTGATGATTGGATGAGCTGAATGATCAGGATCTGTTTGAATTCATAGCTGAGAGCATACCGCCATAAACACCATTCAGGTTGGCCATATTCTCCGCAAGGGCCTGAACTTCCTTGTTGAGTTTTTCAGAGCCTTCCATGGCACCGTTGATATTCTCCATCAAGCTGTTCTGCGCCTCCATTTGATTGGCCGAGGACTCCAGTTGAACTGCATAGAGCGCGTTGAGGGACTCCATGTTCTTGGAAGCCAGCGTGAGTTGGTTGCTGTAATCGCTTGTGGCAGCGGCTGCATCCACGGTCTCATTCAAACGACCTGCTGTATCACCCAATTGCCTCAGCCCTGTTCCCAAACTCTCTATGAGTTCGTTGTCGATCTTCGCTTCCTCCAACATGTTGTCCAATTCCTGGGTGACGGTGAGGTCAGATCTCTTGCCCTCTTCATCATCCATACCTGCCGCCAATTCGGGGTACACCAATGTCCAATCGAGTTCATCTGCGGGCTTTTCAAACGCAGAGAAAAAGAAAATGACCGCTTCCGTTGTCAATCCGACAACGAGCATAACGTCCGCTCCCTCGAGGTGAAGGATCTTGAACATGGCCCCAAGGATCACCACTGAGGCTCCAATTCCGTAGAGTTTCGCCATGAAGTTTTTGAAGCGCTTGCCATTTACATCGATCAAAGCCATAGTCTTTGTTTTTTGGTGTTTTTGTTTGTTCTCGTTGTGTTCAATAGTCTTTCAGGTCTCTTCCGAGGAAGTCCTGCAGTGTACGGAAACCGACATAACTCTTTCCCGTGTCCTGGTATTCGAAATCGCGTGTGCTGACCTGCATGAAGGAGGCCACATCTTTCCATGAGCCTCCGCGGATCACTTTGCGCTTGAGGGTCTCATCGTCCGTCTCGTCCGCATTGTACTGGAAGTCCGGAGATATGTCGCTCACATAGAAATAGCTGGATGCCTCGTAGGCCGTGCTCGTCCACTCAGCCACATTGCCGCTCATGCAATAGAGATTGAATCCATTAGGGCTGTAGGCCGTCGCTTTGACCGGATAGAAGCCTCCATCGGATACTAAATTCCCTCTATTGGGCTTGAAGTTGGCCAGATAACAACCTGCGCTGTTGGTCGCATAAGGTCCGCCCCAGGGGTAAGTGACCAGATTTTGACCACCGCGGGCTGCATACTCCCATTCTGCTTCTGTCGGCAAGCGGAAGTCATGCTCGATGAGTTCGCCTTCTGAGATCAGGAAATCGCGGCGGTATTTCGAACGCCAGTTACAAAAGGCACGGGCTTGCTTCCAATTCACACCGACCACGGGATAGTCGTCGTAGGCCGGATGCCAGAAATACTTATCGTGCTGAGGCTCGTTGAAGGAATAGGTGAAGTCATGCACCCAGCACAAGGTGTCTGGATAGATGTTGGTCACTTCCTTTTCAATGAACGATCCCCTGTCAGATATTTCCTGGCTCTCCTTGATGTAATCACGGTAGTTGAATTCCAGGCCGTCGTCATCGGTATCTCCGTAGTCGTAAGAGACACGGTTTTCCTTGCGTGCAGCCTTCTGACGGTTCAGCCAGAAATAGACATAATTCAACTGTCGTGCATCGACCATTTTACCTCCCATGAAGCGTTCCTCTGGAAGCAGATAGATGGTCTCTATGATCTCTGTGTATTCAGCTGAAGGATAGCGTTCCTCATTCCATTCGATCGTTGCATCCCAGTTGATGTGGGTCTTGAGGCTGTCTGGATAATTCAGTGAGATGTATTCCTGATAGAAAGAAGGATCTTCTATGTTTTCATAGTCGATGAATTCGTACCCTTCGACCAAACCGTCTTCTCCCAGACGAAAGCGCACAATGGAGTCACGCACCCATTCGACGAATTGTCTGTACTCGTTGTTCGTGATCTCTGTTTGGTCCATGAAAAATGAACGAACAGAAACGGTCTTGGTCGGTGCTGTAAGTGTGTACGGGATATCCTGATCGGCGTTGCCCATGTTGTATGAGCCCTGTGGGATATACACCATGCCGTAAGGTTCAGAGGGAAACCACTCTTGTCTGTCCTGAACACCTACGAGCTCGCCGTGGTCACTACTGCTGCAGCTTGCTGCCAGCGTAAGCACCGCGAGAGATAGCAGTAATTTGTTCATGATTTTCATTTGTGTGTTTTAGTGGGGTCTTTTCGTTTGGCGGTCAGAGGAATCGGGGGTTCCTGTAACTACCGGGGATTTTCTCAGGTCGTTCGATCTTGAAGCAGTAGCCAAGCATGACTTCGTGACTGCCTCCGCTTTGTGCGCTGATGTCCGACAATGTATGATCATATGAGTAACCCAATTTCAATGCAGGCAAAACGTAGACACCAACTTGGGCTGATATCGCATCCTGAGTGCGGTAACTAACGCCTCCCCAGATACGCTTATTGTATAATGCATTGACATTGACATCAACGGTGAAAGGAGCGGAAAGATCAGACTTGGCCAAAACTGCGGGCATGAGTTCCCAATTCGTATTGGGTATCGCCCAATTGTAGCCACCCATCAAATAATAGTGCCTCTTGCCACGGAATGCTGCGCTCGTGCCAAGCTGATTGCCCAATTGAAACTCCCCTTCGATCAGTCTGGAACTTGACAATCCGGCCCACCACCTTTCATTCTCGTAATAGACGCCGAAACTCAGATCCGGTGTCAGTGCTGTCGATTGATTGGCTGCAATGGAGACATCTGTTCCACCCGAACTTCCATCGGGGGCCAGCCAATCGCCAGAAGTAAGTGCCTTGTTCTTGAAGTCCACCATCAGACCCACTCCCAATTTTCCGTTGCCCACTTCCCTTTGGTATCCATAAGCCAAACCCACTGAAATATCCTGGAAGAAACCGATCTGATCATTGGTGACCACCAATCCGATTCCCCCGTGAAGGAAACGCACCGGAATGTTCACATTGAAATTTTGTGTGGTCGGTGCATTGTCTACGCCTACCCACTGGCTACGGTGCAGGACGTCCAGGCAGATACTTTCTCTGTTGCCTGTGAAACCTGGGTTAAATAACATCTTATTCTGCACGAACTGAGTGAATTGCAGATCCTGCTGCGCATTCGTCACGACAGACAAAAACAAAAATGACAGTACGAAAAGTCTCTTCATAGGGCTTTTCTATTCGTTTCCTGCGCTGAGTTGAAGCGGCTAAAGATAGGTAAAATGGCTTTTTGAAAGGGTTTTGAACCATGGACTCTTGAAAACCCAATGTTAAAATGCGGGTAATCCTTTGCTCACAAACCCTTGCGGTACGCCCCCCACCACCTGTCTGGAATCTCGTCTGCGCAGGCTTTGTCGTAGTCTTCCTGCGTACAGGGAACCAAGACTTCCATGGCCGAACGGCCGTCCGGTCGAGCCTGAACAGGCACCTCCATCCACCATCTCCCGCTAACTGGGCTTTTGTAAAAGATCAACTCCTGCTCGCCATCGTTCATCAATACCGAGAAGCGACCATAGGAGCGGATCTTGGATGCAGGGTACTCTCCTGTCCGGGCCGCATAACCTTCCATGAAATACCACAGGACTTGCGCTGCCAACATGGGCGTTATCCTGTTCTTGCTTCCCTCGCTGCACGCCATTCCAAATAGCCCGAAACTGCTCACTTTGTCGCTGATTCCTGAATAACGCGACAAGGAACAGATCTCATCTTCCGAGAAGCCGTTTGGGCCTGGATGGGCCACTTTGACACCCCCGCTTGCCTTTACAGAACTCAGGTCCATGCTTACCAGATCGCTGTCGCGCAAGTACGGCTCGCACAAAGCCACATCTGCGCGTAACCTGCCCAGTCGGATCAGATCGAAATGCATCTTTTCCATCAAGGTCTTTTCTTCTTGATGAATGAAGCAGGTCTGATAACCAAGGCTGGCAAAATTGAATAAGCGGTAGGGTTTTTTCAGGATGATGTGGCTCAGGTAATTGAATTCGTTCAGCGGCATTTCCGATTGACGTCCCAGGTCGAAACGGCTGTCCACAGCGGCAATATTGACCGTCTGATCGGGCAGATCGTATGCCCGGTACATCGCATAAGTGAGGTCTTGGCTGCCCCCGATAACAAGAGGAAGAACCTTGAACTTGAACAGTTCAACGAGGATCTCCTTCAGTGCTGCGTACGTATCCTCTCTTTGCTCCCCAGCGTACAAAGTACCCAGATCGACGACGCGGAATGGCCAGTCTCCAGGGTATAGATCGTACAGCTCCCTTCGGATGCTGTCGATGGCCATCGCCTGCTCTGCAGCACCTACTCGGCCCCGATCCTCGCAAACACCCAGTATACATAGATGGGCTTCTTCCCAATCGGGCATGCCCGCCAATTCATCGTGGACTTCGATCCAAGAACCGATCCGGTCGGATCCCTCTTCCCTGTGCGACTCGACCAGGGAAGAAGGAACAGGGGCAAGGATCTCTTCAAGCACTTATTTCTTTTTTTTCTTGGTTGCTCTTTTCTTGGGCTGATTCTTCATGATCTCCTCGCATGCCGCCCGGTCCAATGTCTTGGGGTCGACGTCCTTCGGAATCTTGTAATTGGTCTTTCCAGACCTGATGTAGGGTCCGTAACGGCCATTCAACACCTCGATGGTCGGTTCGTCCTCAAAGACCGCAATGAATTTATTTCTGTCTGCTTCCCATTTTTCCTCCAATAGTTCAGCAGCACGCTCAAGGGTCACCGTGTGTGGATCATCACCTTCATTGGCCCGCAAAGAGGCATAGGTCTTTCCGTGCTGAACATATGGTCCAAAGCGACCGATGGCGGCCTTGACGATTTGTTCTTTATAGGTACCCAATTCTCTGGGAAGGGCAAAGAGTTCGAGTGCTTCTTCCAAGGTGATCGAATCGAGCATCTGCCCTTTCAACAGGCTCGCAAAACGAGGCTTCTCCTCTGACTCGGTTTCCCCAAGCTGCACCACTGGTCCGTAACGAGCGATCTTGGCGAATACTTTTTTACCCGTTTTAGGATCTGTTCCCAGCTCGCGCTCTCCTTTGGCAAAATCCGCCGTTTCCTTGACATCCTCGATGATCGGATGAAAATCACCGTAGAAAACGTCGAGTAATTCTTTCCATTCCCTGCTGCCTGATGCGATGGCATCAAAGTCCGATTCCATTCGGGCGGTAAACTGATAGTCAAGCACCTCTTTGAAGTGTTCCACCAGAAAGTCATTGACCACCATCCCGATATTGGTTGGCATCAATTTGCCCTTGTCCGCCCCTGTGGTCTCGGTCAGATCGAAGGCTTGGATCTGTTCAGCAGCCAGTTTGATCTGTCTGTATTTTCGCTGCAGACCTTCCAGATCGGATTTTTCAGCATACTCCCTTCGCATGATGGTGGAGATGGTCGGAGCGTAAGTGGAAGGACGGCCAATGCCCAGTTCCTCCAGTTTTTTGACCAGACTCGCTTCTGTAAATCGTGCAGGCGGACGACTGAAACGCTCGGTAGCCTCGACTTCCTTTCGGTCCAAGGCCTGTCCCACACTCATTGCGGGAAGAACGCCTTTCTCCTCGGCGTCGAGTTCATCATCTGTGCCTTCCAGATAGACCTTGAGAAATCCCTCAAATTTGATGACCTCGCCCTTGGCAATGAATTGAGCAGCATCTGGCGCTGGAATGTGAACTGTGGTGCGCTCAAGTTGGGCCTCGCTCATTTGTGAGGCAATGGTGCGTTTCCAGATCAGGTCGTACAGTTTTGCCTGACGCACATCTCCCTCGATGCTGTGGCGCTCCATATAGGAGGGGCGGATGGCCTCATGCGCCTCCTGTGCACCTTTTGCTTTGCTCTTGAACCTTCTGCTCTTGCTGTATTCCGATCCATAGAAACTACTGATCTCCTGTTCAGCCGCTTGTATCGCCTGCTCCGAAAGATTCACACTGTCCGTTCTCATGTAGGTGATCAGACCCGCCTCGTAGAGTTTCTGTGCCACCTGCATCGTCTGGGCCACCGAAAATCCAAGCTTGCGGCTGGCTTCCTGTTGCAGCGTTGAAGTGGTGAAAGGCGGTGCCGGGCTTCTCTTGGCGGGTTTGGTCTCCAAGTCGCCGACTTTAGAGTCTGCACTTTTCAACTTGTTGAGGAAAGCAGTGGCCTCCTCTTCGGTTTTGAAGCGGTGGTTCAGTTCAGCTTTGAACGAACGGCCTTCTGTTTCAAACAAAGCCACTACTCTAAAGGCCGATTCTGGGGTAAAGGCCGTGATCTCCCGCTCTCTTTCCACCAACAGGCGTACAGCCACAGATTGGACACGCCCTGCGGAAAGTCCGCGCTTCACTTTTCTCCACAATACCGGGCTGAGCTCATAGCCGACCAAACGATCCAGGACCCGCCGAGCCTGTTGGGCATCCACCAAATTCTGATCGATCCTTCTTGGATTTTCTACAGCACGAAGGATGGCGTTCTTGGTGATCTCGTGAAAGACGATGCGGTTCGTCTGCAGGGGATCGAGGCTCAGCGCTTTGGCCAGGTGCCAGGCGATCGCCTCTCCTTCGCGGTCCTCATCCGATGCGAGCCAGACTATATCTGCGTCCTTGCAGAGCTTTTTCAGCTTGGCCACGACTTCCTTTTTCTCTTTGGACACCTCGTACTGCGGCTCAAATCCGTTGTCTATATCTACCCCCATTCCCTTGGAGACCAGATCGCGGATGTGGCCATAACTCGATTCAACTTTGAAGTCTTTGCCCAGGATGGACGCAATGGTCTTGGCCTTGGCAGGGGACTCAACAATGACGAGGTTTTTGGACATGGCAGGCAAAATTTCGGCTGCAAAATAAACCCAAAAGGCAACGAACAAGTTTGTCCAAAAAGCGTCACCTGTCAAATTGTCAGCAAAAGCAGAGGTTGTAATTTCGCCATTTCCTAAGGAAATAATATGGAAACCCTGGACAAATCGTCATTGCCATTGGCCGAAGAGCGGCAAGGAGAAGTGCTGAGAAAAGGATCGGGCGCCCAAGAAGGCGATAAAAGGCTGTACATCGAAAGTTACGGCTGCCAGATGAACTTCAGCGACAGTGAGATCGTTGCTTCGATTCTTTCAGGTGCCGGTTATGCAACCACCCGCGATCTGGAAGAAGCCGACCTGGTGCTTCTCAACACCTGTTCCATACGCGACAAAGCCGAGCAAACGGTTCGAAAGAGACTGCAGTTCTTCAATCGGGTAAAGGACAAAAAACCCGAACTCACGGTCGGTGTGCTCGGCTGCATGGCCGAAAGGCTCAAGGATCAGTTGCTTGACGAAGAGAAACTCGTCGACCTGGTGGTGGGTCCTGATGCATACAGGGAACTGCCCCAACTGCTGGAAGAGATCGGAGGCGGTCAGAAAGCCGTGAATGTACTCTTGTCCAAAGAAGAGACCTATGGAGATCTCCAACCTGTTCGATTGGGCGGGAACGGTGTTACGGCCTTCATTTCGATCACCCGGGGCTGCGACAATATGTGCACCTTCTGCGTGGTGCCCTTCACCCGAGGTAGGGAACGCAGCCGGAAGCCGGAGACGATCGTTCAGGAAGCACAGGACCTTTGGGCCGCGGGCTACAAAGAGATCACTTTGCTTGGACAAAATGTAGACAGCTATCTGTGGTATGGCGGAGGACCTAAAAAGGATTTTGCCAAAGCCAGTGAGGCAGCGAGGGCAACGGCGGTGGATTTTGCCCAGTTGCTCGAACGCGTGGCCCTTGCTGTGCCGGAGATGCGCATCCGCTTTTCAACGAGCAATCCTCAGGACATGAGCGATTCAGTACTTCACGCCATCGCCCGACACAAGAACATCTGCAACTACATTCACCTTCCTGTCCAATCGGGCAGTTCCCGCATCCTGAAGGAAATGAACCGCGGACACGACCGCGAAGAATACTTCGCACTGATCGATCGCATCCGTCGCATCATCCCGGACTGCGGCTTGAGCCAGGACATGATCGCAGGTTTCCCGACAGAAACCGAGGACGAACACAAGGAAACACTGAGCCTCATGGAATATGTCCGCTACCACTTTGGCTTTATGTTCTTTTATTCGGAACGGCCCAATACCTATGCGGCCCGGAACAAGAAAGATGACATCCCACTCGAGGTCAAGAAGAGGCGGCTCAATGAGATCATCGATCTGCAGCAGAAGCATTCTCTGGAGCGAAACAAGGAACAGATCGGCAAGGTGCAGGAAGTACTCATTGAAGGTTCTTCGAAGAGGTCGGAAGAGCACTGGTTCGGAAGGAACCCGCAGAACACGGTCGTCGTCTTTCCAAAGAATGGGGAACGCCCAGGGGACTTGGTGCAGGTTCGGGTAGATAAATGCACTGCAGCCACCCTCTTGGGAGAAAAGATCGGCGCTTGAAAAATTGGGTCATCTTATGCCTGGCATGCATCAGCAGCCTTGCCCTTTCGGCGCAAAGCAAAGTGGGCGACCGATGGGTGGACAACGAACTGGAATGGGTGGTTCTGAGCCAATCTGTGCGCAACCGGGGAACACTTGAACTGTGCATCGGGAACAAGGTGGAGAACAGATGCGTGGAAAATGTATTCACTGCTTTTGAGATCCGTGTGTACGATTCGGCAGGAAAGGAGATATGGAATGGTTTATGGAAAGGGGATAAGAAATCCATTCGCTTCCGCAAGGCGCTTCCCGATGCGGCACGACTGGAGATCAAGGCGACCCGGAGTTTTGTCATCAACTGGATGACGGGCAACCGGATCCATCAAGACAAAGCATTGGAATTGAGTTACCCCATCCCATGACATTACAGAACATCAAACTGCGCTTCGGTATCATTGGCAATGCACCCCAACTCAACAGGGCCATAGAAAAAGCCATGCACGTCGCTCCCACCGACATCAGTGTGTTGGTCACCGGTGAAAGCGGGGTTGGAAAAGAGAGCATCCCACGGATCATCCACAGCCTGTCGCACCGCAAGCATCGCTCGTTCATCGCAGTGAATTGCGGCGCCATTCCGGAAGGGACGATCGACTCCGAACTCTTTGGACATGAAAAGGGCGCCTTCACGGGGGCCACAGGGACCCGGAAGGGCTATTTCGAAGAAGCAGACGGAGGAACCATCTTTCTCGATGAAGTAGGTGAATTGCCCTTGTCCACACAGGTTCGCCTGCTCCGGGTGCTTGAAACAGGTGAATTCATCAAAGTGGGCAGCAGCAAGATCCAAAAGACCGACGTCCGGATCGTGGCCGCAACCAACCTCGAGATGCGCACGGCCATTCGTGAAAACAAATTCCGGGAAGACCTTTACTACCGACTCAATACAGTGGAGATCGCCCTGCCGCCTCTGAGGGAACGAGCAGGTGACATCCATTTGATCTTCCGAAAATTCGCAGCCGACTTCTCAGAACGCTACAACAGACCCCCCATCCGACTCGAACAGGATGCCGTTGAACTCCTGCAGCGCTACAGGTGGCCGGGAAATATTCGACAGCTGAGAAATCTCGCAGAACAGCTGAGCGTAGTGGAAAGCGACAAGCAACTGGATCGAAGCAGCCTGATCGGCTATCTGCCCGAAATGGGAAAGCTGGATCTGCCCATGGCGCATCCAGGGAAAAGTGATAAAGCAGAGAGCGATTTCGCGACAGAACGCGAGATCCTCTACAAGATCCTTTTCGACATGCGCAACGACCTCAATGACCTGAAAGACCTGACGCGAAAGGTCATGCAATCAGGCGTCAGCAGGGATTTTGAACAAGAAAATGCAAGCCTGATCACAAAGGTCTATGAAGACCGTCCAGTGACCACAGAACCTGCCCGGCTCATCTCCGAAACAGCCTCTGAGAGCGAGCCTGAACTCCATGAGGAGACCTACACCTTGGATATTGAGGCCACACCGGAAGACGAAAGCCTGTCTCTTCAGGACAAAGAGCTTGAGATGATCAAAAAGGCCCTTGAGCGGCATACGGGAAAGGGCAAACGAAAGAAGGCGGCCGAAGAACTCGGAATTTCAGAGCGTACCTTGTATCGCAAGATCAAACAATACGATCTCGGATGAAAAAATGGATTTCATTGCTTATTCTCTCTGCTTTTGCGTGTACGGGTGGCTACACCTTCACGGGAGGAGATGTGGGCGATGCCAAGACCATTAGTGTCGCTAATTTTCCAAATTATGCGGAACTGTTTCAACCCAACCTCAGTCTGACACTGACCGAGGCCATCCGAGACATCTTCGTACAACAAACCCGTCTGGAACTGACATCGAGAGACGGGGATCTTCAGCTGGAAGGAGAGATCACCGATTACCGGGTAGAACCAGTGAATGCGCAAGCAAACGCTACTGTTGCCCAAAACAGACTCACGATCAAGGTGAAGGTGCGCTTCACGAACACTTTGGACGATACCAAGGACTACGACAAGCAATTCTCCCGTTACCGAGACTTCGATGCCAGTCAAAATTTATCGGACGTGGAGGAAACACTGATCGAAGAGATCAATCAGGAACTGGCGGAGAACATTCTAAATGCAGCGATCGCCAACTGGTAGTAATGTGATGGACAACGCTCAGCTCATACAGCTCCTGCAGAACAAGGGATCGAACACTGCACCACTGGAACAGTCGCTCGAAAAAGAATTGAATGCGCATCCATATTTCACAGCTGTCCGACTCCTTCGTCTAAAAGCCCTGCAAGAAAGTCAGTCGCTCAGTTTTGATGCGGAACTCAAGCGCACAGCGGTACACATTCACGATCGCCGTCAGCTATTTGAGTGGGTTTCCATGCCTTTGGCGCCGTCAGACCGATCTTTCGAAGAGGGTGAATTGGCGCCTCAGACTGCTTCAACCCTTCAGGAGGAAATACAAGATTCCGGAAACGAAGAGCAAGAAAGTTCAGAGTCACCCCTTACTGCCGAGCCGGATGAGGCTGAGGCCGTCGTGGAAGAGGCGGAGAAAGAATTCGAGGAAGAAACGGCTGTCGGGGTCGAAGCAGCTTTAGAGGAAGAGGCAGCTGCGGAGAATGATGAAAAGACTCCCGAAGCGGAAGAGCATTCTGCCGAGCAGGAGGGTCATACAACTGCGGAAGCCAATGGGCCTGCTGAGGAATCAGCATCGGCAGAAGATTCGCCTGCGGAAGCTGATGAACAGGTGGTTGCTGATCCGGCGGACAACACCCATCTCGTTGAAAAGAATCGGGCGCGCCCAGAACTCCCGGAAGACATCGTCGATCCAGCAGCTGCTGCGCGGAAGCGGGTGGAGGATCTTCTCGCTGCCCACAAAAAGCGCAACGAGCCGAAAGACGAGGGCCCCGCCACAGAATCAAAAACCGAAGAGGAGAATACCGAAAATGCAATCCCAACTCAAGAGGAGGCTCAGACAGATGAACAGCCAGTTGATGCAACATCCGAAGAATCCACAGCAGCTGAAGAACAGGCCATACAGCCAGAGCTCGAAGCCCCTGCATCGGAAGGATCCGGATCGGCAGTGGATGAGCAGCAAGCTGAGGCGGGTTCGGGCAGCTTCAGTGATTGGCTGAGTTCACTTCCATCGGAGCAGGAGCGAACGGCACGAAAGAAAGAGCAGATCGAATTGGTCGATCAGTTTCTGAAGGACCCTCCTCGTTTCCAGCCGAAGAAGGAAAAAACAGAGAAACAGAGGCCCAATATCGCTTCGGAAAGTGTGCAGGACCGCTCCGAGTTCATGACCGAGACCCTCGCCAAACTCTATATAGAACAAGGACACTTGGAGAAAGCCATCCAGGCCTACGACATCCTGCGCTTGAGATTTCCTGAGAAAAGTAGTTTCTTTGCCGGCCGCATTCGTGCGCTCAAACAGCAATTGAAAAAAGAATCCTGATGTCCTTACTGTTCGCGATACTCATCTTCGTTACCTGCATCTTGCTGGTACTGGTCGTCCTGGTGCAGAATCCAAAGGGTGGCGGGCTGTCCTCTGCTTTCGGAGGCAGCAGCAGCGGAACCCAGATCCTCGGCGGAGTCAAAAAGACCACTGATTTCCTGGACCGCAGTACCTGGACACTCGCCATTGCGCTTTTGGTGCTTGTGCTGGCCAGCAACCTGTTCTTGGAGAGAGGCGCTGCCACTCAGCAGCTGGAGGATTCCGCCATCCAGAATCAGATCGACGAGGGCTTTGCACCTCCACCTCCAGCGGCCGTTGTGCCGAGCAGTTCACCTGCTGAATTGTCGGATGGCCTGCCCGAGTCCGTTGAAGAAGAATAATGTGAAAGGCTCCGTTCGGAGCCTTTTTTAATGCTTGCCGATGCAGCTGAGTACTGAAGATCGACGAGGTGTCCGTTTCATGCTGCGATCTGTAGCCGGCTTTGCCCTGATGAACCTCGTGGTCAAGTTTCTTGGGCGTTTCCCAGCGACTGAACTGGTGTTGTTCCGCTGCATCGTTTCCATTGTCTTGAGTTATGCCGTGATCCGAAAACGCGGACTGAACCCATTGGGGAACAACCGCCTCCTGCTCTGCCTGCGCGGTTTGTTCGGCGCCATTGCACTGACCTTGTTCTTCTTCACCCTTCAAAAACTTCCTCTTGCGACGGCCATTACCATCCAATATCTATCGCCCATCTTCACGGCCTTCTTTGCCATCTTCCTCCTGAAAGAACGCGTTGCCCCGCTGCAGTGGCTGTTCTTTGGAATATCGATGTTGGGGGTGCTCGTCATCAAAGGCTTCGAGCCCAACCTGTCTCCTTATCTCCTGTTGGCGGGTATTTGTTCCGCTGTGTTCAGTGGACTGGCCTACAATATGATCCGGAAGGTCCGGGACACGGATGATGCAGTGGTGGTGGTCTTCTACTTTCCTTTGATGGCCCTGCCCATCATGATCGTTTTTTCCTTTTTCTACTGGGAAACCCCTGTTGGGATCGAATGGCTCCTGCTGCTGCTCATGGGATTGCTCACCCAATTCGCACAGATCAATATGACCAAGGCTCTTCAAAGTACAGCGCTCAGCCGAATCTCGGGCTTCAAATACTTCGGACTCATTTTCGCACTGGGTTTTGACTGGCTGATCTTCGGTGTGAACTATTCGGCCATCACGCTTTTGGGCATGCTGCTCGTCGTTGGAGGAGTGCTCTTCAACCTGTTCTCCAAGGCCTGATGTAAATTGGGCTACAAAGCCCAAGGACGATTGGAAAAGCTTCAGAACTACATCGATGGCAACTGGCAGGATCCAGCCAGCGGCGAATACATCGAGAACATGGATCCCTCGAGAGGGACGGTCTATTCGCTCATTCCAGACAGCGGGAAAACCGATGTGGACCGTGCAGCTCAAGCCGCCCGAAATGCCTTCCCAAAATGGAGTGCATCAAGTGTCCAGGAACGCTCAGCGGTCTTAATGCGCATAGCCAAGGGCATTGAGCAGCGCCTTGAAGAATTGGCTCATGCCGAAAGCAGGGACAATGGCAAACCGATCCAGCTCGCGCGTGCCGTCGACATCCCTCGGTCCAGTGAAAATTTTGCATTCTACGCCTCGGCCATTCTTCACGAAAAGAGCGAAGCACATCTGATGGGCCCCGATGGGTTCAACTACACCCTTCAACAAGCCATGGGTGTGGCAGGTTGCATTTCTCCCTGGAATCTTCCTTTGTATCTGTTCAGCTGGAAGATCGCTCCGGCGCTTGCTGCTGGCTGCTCGGTAGTGGCCAAGCCTTCTGAGGTGACACCCTACACGGCCTGGAAACTTTCCGAGATATGCATGGAAGCCGGTCTGCCTCCAGGGGTATTGAATATCGTTCACGGGACTGGTTCTTCGGTCGGTCAGGCCATTGTCGAGCATCCAGACATTCCTGTGCTTTCCTTCACCGGCGGAACCCAAACGGGTGCGCAGATCATGAAGACCGCTGGTCCACGCTTCAAAAAGGTATCGCTCGAACTGGGCGGAAAGAATCCGAACATCATTTTCGCCGATTGTGATTTTGAGGACATGCTGCGCACCACTGTCCGGTCGAGTTTCGCCAATCAGGGTCAGATCTGCCTTTGTGGCTCCCGCATTTTCATCGAACGACCGATCTATGAGAAGTTTCGGGAGGCTTTTGTGGAAAAGGTGGCCAAGATGAAGGTCGGAGACCCCTCCAGCGAAAACACCCGCATGGGCGCTCTGGTTTC
>CATILC010000082.1 GCA_949516455.1 Flavobacteriia bacterium
ATACCCTTGCATGCGCACGACCGTCAACTGGGCTTCTCGCTCCTCGGGAAGCCAGCCCTCGGCATTGACCATGATGGCGTATTCCCCAACGGTCATGCCGTGCACCACGGGTACTTCATGCATGCCCACAAAAGATCTGAATGCGGGCTCAAGCACCGGTCCGTCCACATAGTGTCCATTCGGATTGGGTCGGTCCAGTACGACGAAGGGGATTCCGGCCTCGGCGCAGGCATCCATGGCCAGACTCATGGTGGAGATGTAGGTATAGAATCGCGTGCCCACATCCTGAAGATCGAAGAGCATCAGCTCGATATCCTGCAGCTGATAGGCTGTGGGGCGGCGGTTCTTGCCATACAAGCTAACGATCGGGAGGCCCGTACGAACATCCTTGCCATCGGCGATCTTGGCACCTGCGGCCTGCTTTCCCCGAAAACCGTGTTCCGGAGCAAAGACCTTTTGCACATTCACCCCTTTTTCGAGCAGGAAATCGATTAGATGTATCGAATCCACCAACGAACTCTGATGCGCGATCACGCCGACCTTCTTGCCCTCCAGCAGATCCTGGTAGGCCTCCCAGCGGGCAGCGCCCGGGAGCAGCTGCTGCGCCACCGCAGTCTGAAAGTTCAAAGACAGAAGCAGGCCAAGCACGAGCTTGATGATACCTTTGGCTCTACTCATTGATCGTCTATCCGTGCAATTTGAATCCTTCACTGCTCTGCGTTTTTCCCGACACAAAGGTGCGGGATTGTCCAACAATGTAGTGCGTATTGGTGTCAGTGCGGTGGCGGTATCCATGGTGGTCATGATCGTTTCCATTGCCACAGGCCTGGGGCTGAAGCAGGAGATCAGCGATAAGATCACACGCTTCACCGGAGACCTGCAGGTCGTTCCGTACATGAGCCCCAGCAACAACAATTCCTTTCTCGCATCGGCAGACAGCATCGCCGAAGTATTGTCTGCCCACGGCAGTGTCGAAAGGGTGCAGAGCGTCTCGGAAAAAGGCGGACTGCTCAAGACCGAAAAAGATTTTGAAGGCGTGACCATAAAGGGGGTGGGAGCCGATTTCCATTGGCGCGATCTCGAGGATCACCTGATCGAGGGCCGCATTCCCAGCTATGGTCCCTCCGATTACAACGACAGCGTTCTGATCAGTAAAGAGCTGCGCGATCGGATGTCGCTTCAGGCCGGACAGCGCGTGGTGGTCTTCTTCCTTCGGCAGGCACCCAAGCCGCCACTCATGCGCAAATTCATTGTTGGCGGCGTGTTCTCCACAGGCATGCTCGAATTCGACGGCACCTATGTTTTTGCCCACGACAAGCACCTGCGCAAGCTCAACAAATGGACTGCTGGAAGTGCCGGAAGACTGGAGATCGCACTGAATGATAATGCCGATGCCCGGAAGGCCTATGACGAGCTGCGCGCACTTCTTCCAATGGAGGCCGAATTGCTCACCGCTCGGGATGCCTTTCTGGATATCTTTCAATGGATCGAGCTCTTCGATGTGAACATCTACCTCATCCTGATCATCATGGTGATGGTAGGGCTGGTGAACAGTGTCATCGCGCTGCTGACCATCATTTTGGAGAAAAAAAGAAGCATCGGCCTGCTGAAGAGCCTGGGCGCCAGCGAACGGCAACTGCGCAAACTGTTTCGTCTGCGTTCGCTCCATATCGTGGGCAAAGGCATGCTGTGGGGAAATGCCATTGGGCTGGGCTTCTGTCTGCTTCAGTCCTGGACGGGTTTCATGGAGTTGGATCCAGAAGTCTACTATGTGGAACAGGTCCCGATCCATCTGAATGCCCTGCACATTCTCTTGCTCAACCTCGGTGTCCTGCTGATCTCCTACCTCACCATGAGTCTCCCGGTGCGGGTGATCGCCCGCATGCACGCTGTGGATTCCCTGCGCTCATTTTGAGCCACAGACTGTGGTTATGGAGCGTACTTTTGCGCCACAAACCGACCGATCATGAAGGCATTCGACAACATCCTTGAAACCATCGGAAATACCCCGCTCATCCGGCTGAACAAGATCGCCGAAGACATACCCGGAAGCGTCTATGCCAAAGTCGAATATTTCAATCCCGGGCACAGCGTGAAGGACCGCATGGCCCTGAAAATGATCGAAGACGCTGAAAAGGATGGCCGGCTCAAACCGGGCGGCACCATCATCGAGTGCACTTCAGGAAATACAGGGATGGGGCTCGCACTTGGGGCCATTGTCAAGGGCTACAAACTGATCTGCACGCTGAACGACAAACAGAGCAAGGAAAAGATGGATGTGCTCAGGGCCATGGGCGCCCAGCTGCATGTCTGTCCGACCAACGTGGCCCCCGACCATCCGGAAAGCTATTACTCGGTGGCCAGAAAGCTGAATGAAGAGATACCCAACAGTTTCTTTCCCAATCAGTACGACAACTTGTCGAACCGCCAGGCGCATTATGAAAGCACCGGGCCCGAGATCTGGGAACAGACCGAGGGAAAGATCACCCACTTTGTGGTAGGTGTGGGAACAGGCGGCACCATCAGCGGAGTCGCTCGCTACCTGAAGGAAAAGAATCCGGACATCCAGATCTGGGGCATCGATTCGTACGGATCGGTCTTCAAGAAATACCACGAGACCCGTGAGTTCGATGAGTCAGAGATCTACTCCTACATCACCGAAGGCATCGGGGAAGACATCCTTCCCGCCAATGTGGACTTCGATCTGATCGATCGATTTGAAAAGGTCTCCGATCAGGACGGTGCCCTGGCGTGCAGAGAACTCGCCCTCAAGGAAGGATTGCTCATCGGATATTCCTGCGGCTCGGCCTTTCAGGGGCTTCGGCAGCTCAAGGACGAACTGTCTGAAGACGATCTGGCCGTGGTGCTCTTCCACGACCACGGCAGCCGCTACATCGGTAAAGTGTACAACGACGACTGGATGCGGGAGCGCGGCTTCTTGCCACAGGACTCCGATACGGCCGC
>CATILC010000083.1 GCA_949516455.1 Flavobacteriia bacterium
CAGTATCACCCACAAACAAAGCCCGCCGGCATTTGCCCGTGGGCTTTTGCTTTTAGGACCGAGCCAAATGAATTTGTGCGAGGGACAGAAAGCAAAAGAACCGAACGAGTGAAACTCGTTGGCGGGCTTTGTTTGGCTCCACCCTCTCACGGATCACAAGCCGAAGGCGCGTAATCCACTCATCCTAAGAACACAGCTCTAACCGAGCCAAATGAATTTGTGCGAGGGACAAAAAGAAAAAGAACCGAACGAGTGCAACTCGTTGGCGGGCTTTGTTTGTCTCCATCGGCTCATGTGCCGATCAAAAATGAAGTTTGTATCCGAACATGGCAACTTGTCCACTGTGAAGACACTGATAGAGCGGCTAGGGGTATAAGTGCACCAGCTTCTTGGTCTCAAACCATTCCTCCTTAAAATGCTCATTCAGTGGAAAGACCTCAGCCCTCCAGGCTTGCCGCCGGATCTCCTCATACACATCGCCGCCCTTCAGATACAGTATGCCATTGGGCAACGCATTCCCCTGATCTGTCTGTATCTTATTCCTGACCCAAGAAATGAACTCTGGAAGACGTGTCACTGCGCGGCTGACCACAAAATCGAAAGGCCCGGGGGCATCTTTGGCGTGCATCTGCTCGGCGCGAACATTATTCAGTCCGATCTGATCGGCCATTTCCTGAACGGCACGCACCTTTTTTCCCACCCTGTCGATGAGGAGAAAATTCACTTCGGGATGAAGAATGGCCAGGGGAATACCCGGCAATCCACCGCCTGTTCCCACGTCGAGCACGCTGGTTCCAGGTGCAAACCGAATGAAACGGGCAATGGAAAGAGAATGCAGGATGTGGTGCAGTTCCAGCCGTTCCACATCCTTTCTTGAAATCAGATTGATGCGCTCATTCCACAGTGCAAGCAGCTCCTTGTAGGCCGCCAGTCGTTCCAGAACGTCCTCAGACAAATCGGGGAAATAGCCCGGGATGTGGTCCAGTTGGCTCACCAGCTCTTTTTTATTCCATTGATCCTATTATCGGCATGCACCCACAATTGCATCAAAAGCAACAAGGGCTCCAACACAGGAGCCAATAAAGCCATCCACCATTTACCCAAACGATTGGAGCCGATCAGCATGAAGAGTTGAAAAAAGACAAAACGAACGGCCAGTTGGCCCAAGATCAGAGGACTCCATAAAAAGGAGAAGAAGGGAATCACGCAGACCCCCAGCCAGTACAAAAGGGATGTGGCGCCCCAAAGGCCCAAGAGAAATTTGGGCAGAAATGGATAGAAAACAGCTGCACTCATATGTCTGCGCATCTGTCCTTTCATCTCTGAGATGTCTGACTTGGCTGAAGAAAAAGTCCAGGCCTTTGGATGCAGGCGCACATAGGCCTTGTGGGTACTCAAGGCATTTTGGATCAAAAGGTCGTCATCGCCGCAGGCGATATGCATGTATTGGCTGAAGTTCTCTTGACCGAGGAACATGCTCCGCGTGTAGCTCAGGTTCCGGCCAACCCCCATATAGGCCAATCCCCTATTGGACCAGGACATCCAGTGCAAAGCACCCATCTGGGTCTCAAATTCGGACAACAAGCCGCTGATGCCACCTCCCTGTAGTGCTCCATAGCCCAAAACAAAGAACGGACGGTCGCCACGATCGGCCATGCGGCGCAGCCAGGAGGCATCTGCTGGCCGGCAATCGGCATCGGTAAGGACGACCCGCTCATTCTTGGCAGCCTTTATTCCCAATGTGAGGGCAAATTTCTTACCGACCAGTTCGCGGTCGTGGTCGTGAAGATGAATGACGCGAATCCTATGGTCCTTGGCGGCTTCCTCATCCAAAAAAGCCTCCGAAGCGTCCCAGGAGCGGTCGTTGACCACAATGAGTTCAAAATCCGGGTGGTCCTGATCCAGCCACAACGGCAGGTGTTCCTGAAGATTCCGCAACTCATTCCGCGCACAAACGATCAGTGAAACTGGCACTGGCTCTGCCTCTGGCTCCTCCCATCGGACGATCGGGAAAGCAGTGAAAAAGAAGAACATATATCCCAATTGGAAGGCAACGATCGCGGCTATTGCTCCGATGATCAGCACTGAGATCCATTCTTCCATAGGCGCCTAAAAGTAGAAAAGAGCGTGTATGTATCTTCGTGGAAATTTGGTCGATGCGGTTTCAGCTCGAGCACAAAGACCCCAAGAGCGGGGCACGAACCGGGATCATCCATACCGATCACGGAAGCATACCAACACCCATATTCATGCCGGTGGGAACTGTGGGCAGCGTAAAGGGTGTGCATCAGCGTGAATTGAAGGACGACATCAAGGCCCAGATCATACTGGGCAATACCTACCATCTGTTTCTGCGCCCCGGAATGGACATCCTGCAACAAGCAGGAGGACTGCATGCCTTCATGGGCTGGGACGGGCCCATCCTGACCGACAGTGGCGGCTATCAGATCTTTTCCCTTTCCAATCAGCGCACACTCAACGAAGAGGGCGCTCATTTTCGATCGCATATCGATGGCAGCGCACACAGCTTCACGCCGGAATCGGTGATGGATATCCAGCGTCAGATCGGTTCAGACATCCTCATGGCCTTTGACGAATGTCCGCC
>CATILC010000084.1 GCA_949516455.1 Flavobacteriia bacterium
GGCTTCGGCCCGTATGACCGGGTTTTCCACTCCCGATCATGCACACCGCATGTACACCTACCGAGGGGATGTTCGTTATGGATTCAGTGTACCCGCTTACCACGGTCGAGGCGTGGAATTTCATGCCCTGATCGGTCTAAAAAAGGGGGATTGGCTGTTGGAAGCGCGTTTCACGATGCGAAAGATCCACGGCCTTCCCAAAGACACCGATCTCCGCATGCAGCTCATTCGCAGCTTTTGAAGCGGTATCCAAGCTGCCCGAATTGAGCCATAAAATTGGGAAACGACTTGGTCACCGAATCCAATTCACTCAAGTGCACGATTCGTCCGCTGGCTGCGATCAATGCACCACACATGGCCAATCGATGGTCATCTCGGGTATTCCAGAGCACGGGCTGGTCATTCTTTTTTTGCTTACCGATCTTCAGTACTCCTTCCCCTGGCAACACCGCTACTTCCGCCAGTTGACCGAGGCCTTCGCCCAGTGCAGCGAGACGATCCGATTCTTTTCCAGGAAGCGTATGCAGCCCGGACAACTCGGCTTCCATTCCCAGAGCAGCTGCAGCTGTGGCCCAACTCATACTCAGGTCCGGGCAGCCACTGAAGTCCAAGCGCAAAGGTGCGGGTCGCCCTTCGGCCTTCTTAACAAGCGACCCAAGGGTGAGGAACTGTCCTTTCGAACGCACTTCCAAGCCCAATTTCTCAAAGTATTCGAGCACCCGACGATCGCCTTGTGGACTGTTTTCTTGCAATCCTTCCAGCCGAATGGCCCCGCGACCGGAACTCACCAGATGCTGAGCCACAAATGCCACACTGCTCCAGTCCCGTTCCACAGAGAGAATACACTTATCCGGCAACACCCGCTGATGTGGCACAGAGAATCCATCCTGAGTAAGTTCCAGCGACAGCCCAACCTCTTCCATCAGATGTCGGGTAAGCTCGAGGTAAGGCACAGATGATGGTTTGCCTTTGAATTCTGCGCGGATCCCCTTGGGACATATCGGTGCGGAAAGCATGAGCGCCGTAGCGAATTGACTGGAGACGGACGTATCGATGACCACATCTCCGCCTGCTAAGGGACCATTTATGACCCGACAGGGAAAATGATCCTCTTCCCCTTCAAAGTGCCATGTACCCCCAAGCATTCTCAATGCCTGAAAAAGTGCCTGAACGGGACGCTCCCGTCCTCGACCCGAAGCGTCTATCCGGATGGGGATGCCTTTGATGGTAGCATAAGCCAGATAGAAACGCACCGAAGTTCCGGCCATCCCAAAGTCGACCGTTTCGCTCTTTTTCTGCAGGGCTGCTTTGAGGATCTCTGTATCCGTGCTTTCCGAATGCCGGTCGATCAGTAAGTGCTGCGGATACTGAGCCTGAAGAATCAGCAGGCGATTGCTGATGCTCTTTGAAATGGGCAATTGGAGGGAGTGGATGGTTTCTCCTTCCTCCGGATGAAAGGAAACTTCGATCATTGGAAGGCCCTTGTCCAGGCTCGCTCCAATTGTTCGGGGGCGACTGGCTGATCGTATTCGGCTTCTCCCACATCCTTCAACAGCACAAATCTCCACTGACCTTCTGCATTCTTTTTATCGTAACTAAGCCACGAACGCCAATGTGAAAATGCCGTTTCCTTCAGCTCTTTCAGCCCAAAGCGATCGATCAGGTAGCTGTTCACCTCATCCCTCTTTTCAGGAGGGAACCCCAGCAATTCGACAGACAACTCGATCTCCACACACATCCCTGCCGCCACACAACGCCCGTGGCTCCAGGGCATTCCTTTTTGCAGCATATGGGATTCGAGGGCATGGCCCACCGTATGGCCAAAATTCAAGAGCTTTCGCTTTCCCTTTTCGAGCGGATCCTCGGCACATATATCCGTCTTGATGGCCATGGACCGTTCGACCTGGGCAGCTGACCACGCTTCCTCCCCCCGTTTGAGCTCTTCCCAAAAAGCCGCGTCTGCGATCAGTCCGTGCTTGATGCTTTCCGCCCGGCCATCCAGAATGAATTCTTCTGGCAGCGTATCGAGGAAATCCGGCCAAACGACCAATGCCCTTGGATGCCGAAAGACACCCGCCAGATTTTTCGCTCCATCCAGGTCCACGCCATTCTTTCCGCCAATGGCCGCATCGGTCATGCCCAGCAGCGATGTTGGCACCAGCACATGATCGATACCGCGCTTGTAGATCGAGGCGACAAATCCTCCGAGATCTGTGACCACGCCGCCGCCCAACGCAATAAGCAATGCCCGCCGATCCGCTCCGAGCTCTGCAAGTGCGGCGAGCAATTGACCCAAGACCTCCCAGGACTTCTGTTCCTCACCCGCCGGAATCTCGAGAATTTCAAATTCCGGCAATTGCTTCAAAGAGGCAGCCAACCGCACAAGGCACTGTTCTGCCGTATTGGCATCGACCAGAAAATAGATCGAACTGTAGGTGGATGCTTCTTCACCGAGCCAATCATCAAAGCGGTCCAAGGCGTCAGGACCTGCAAAAGTGCTTGGTAATGGTTCGGACAAGTGCTTGATTTTGTCGCACAAAGGTAGCTCGCGTTCTATCTTTGTTCACCGTTCACTCCTGTCGCGATGCTCAAATTTCAGAACACCGAACTGGCCTTCAAACTCCGCAGTGACGAGGAGTTGAAGAGTGCACGCTTTCTGTTTTCTTCCATCTCGAATCCCTATTTGGTTCGTTTTGGATCCAAGGCAGCACTCTGGGCTCTTCGCTTGGGGCTGCCCATCAATGGGCTCATCCGTAAAACCGTATTTCGACAATTCTGCGGAGGAGAGTGCATTCGGTCCTGTACCCCGGTCATTGAGCGCATGTACGCCCGCGGGGTTCAGTCCATTCTCGATTACAGTGCAGAAGGAAAATCAGGTGAGGATGATCTGGACAATACGCATTCGATCATCTTGCAAACGATCGAATTTGCGCGGGAGCATCCAGGAGTGCCGTTGGCCGTTTTCAAGCCTTCAGGACTCGGCCCAAGTGCGATCTGGACGGCTGTTTCTGCAGGACAAACATTGAATGCTGATCAGGAAAAGCAGTGGGGACGTGCCAAGGAACGCATCCGAACTTTGTGCAGGGCTGCCCATGAAGCCAAGGTTCCTCTCATGTTCGACGCAGAGGAGAGCTGGATGCAAAAGGCCATGGACGAACTCTGCCTTGAGATGATGCAAACCTTCAATAAAGAGCGCCCCATCGTCTTCAACACCCTCCAGATGTACCGGCACGATCGGCTGGAATACCTCAAAGAACTCGACAGCATCAGCCAGCGAGATGGATTTCACATCGGGCTGAAGATCGTTCGCGGCGCGTACATGGAAAAAGAAAGGGAGCACGCCTTGAAGAAGGGTATTGCCTCTCCGATCCAAGCCGACAAGGCATCTACCGACAAAGACTACAACGAGGCTTGCACCTTTATGGCAGAGCGTCTGGATCGGTTTGCGCTGGTCGCTGGATCGCACAACGAAAAGAGTGCTCAGTTGCTGGCCGATCTGCTCATTAGCCGTGGACAAAAGGACACCGATCGGGTCTATTTTTCCCAGCTGTACGGAATGAGCGACCACATCAGTTTCAATCTGGCCGCGGCCGGATTTAAAGTGGTGAAATACCTTCCATTTGGCCCCATTCGGGAGGTGATGCCCTACCTGATAAGACGGGCAGAGGAAAACACCTCAGTCGGCGGTCAATCGGGCAGAGAGCTGCAGCTGATCTCTGAAGAATTGCGTCGGCGAAAGGGCTAGGGATCTATTCGATCTCCAGCAGCTGAAGGCGGTGGGCGCAGTTGCGCCAGCGGGCGGACCAACCTTGATGGCTGATCCAGTATTCCTTGCAACTGTCCAGTTCCACCTGGCTCCGCTCAAAATCCACCGTGCCGTGCCAAAGCATTTGGTCGATGGAAAGTGAATCGATATCGCGTTCCTCCATCTGCCTCTTTTGCTCTTCGTCTATGAGGATTTCCTTTTTCCTGAAATCATACAGAACGCGGTCATTGGGGAAATAGGCGCATTGGATGTCCCGGTCACCGAACAAAAAGATGACCATGAGGACGCCCAGTCCCACCCCCAGTAAATACCAAACGAATCGCCGGAGAACATCCATATCAGGAACCAAAGAAGAGGTCCGCCTCGGAATACGAGAGACCGTAATATTCGCCCAGCACTTTGGATGTCAGGACACCATTGTAGAGATACAAACCCGAACGCACACCTTTACGCCTGTGAAGCAACTCTTCCAGCCCACCAGACTGACCGACCTCATCCAGCAGAGGCCCCAACACATTGCTCAACGCGGCACTCGCTGTTCGGCTCACGCGAGAGGGAATATTGGGCACGCAATAATGCACGATCCCGTGCTCCTCGAAGGTCGGACGATCGTGGTCGGTGGGTCGCGAGCTTTCAAAGACGCCGCCCTGATCGATGCTCACATCCACGATGACGGATCCCGCTTTCATCTGCTGGACCATTTCCTGACTCACCATGCAAGGCGTGCGGCCCTTTTGGCTACGTACTGCTCCGATGGCCACATCGCAGTAGCCCAGTGCAGTTCGCAGATGGCTGGGCTGCATGATGCTCGTATTGAGTGGATGCTGCACAGCCTCCTGAAGCCGGCGAAGGCGCGAGAGAGATTCATCGAACACCATGACCTGGGCCCCGAGACCCAAAGCCGTTTTGGCTGCATAGGTACCCACTGTTCCCGCACCCAGAATGGCCACAGAAGCAGCCGGAACACCACTGACACCGCCGAGCAATCTTCCGCTGCCGCCTTTCAGGTTGTTCATCAGTTCGGCCGCGATCAAAATGGAAGTACCTCCTGCGATCTCGCTCATAGAACGAACGATGGGGGCGATCCCCGACTCGTCTTGTATGCCTTCGAACGAAAGGGCAGTGATCTTTTTGGCACTGAGCGCCTCGAAATAGGCCTTGTCGCGCATGCGCAGTTGAAGGGCGCTGATCAAGGTCTGCTTGGGCTTCATACGATCTATCTCCTCCGGGCTGGGCGGTTCGATCTTCAAAATGATGTCCGCTTCATAGATCTTGTCCGGCCCTTGCTCGATCTGTGCGCCAGCCTCACTGAAATCACGATCGGTAAATCGGGCCTGCTTGCCCGCATCGGTCTCCACATGCACCCGATGACCCTGTGCGCACAGTCGGTTGACAGATTCAGGAGTAAGTGCCACGCGCTTTTCCTGCATGCAGGTTTCGCGGGGAATTCCAATGAACAATTGCCCTGCTTTGTGCTCCACCTCCAAGACCTCTTCCTGAGGAAGAAGGCTGTACAGTGATGGATCGATGTACCCAGTTTGGCTCATGGCATTTCCATGGTTAATTCTCTTTGCTCCCCCTTCAGGGACCAATCGATCCGGCAACTGCATTCATCCAACGCGGACGGAATCCTATCCGCCCATTCGATCAAACACCAATCGCCTGAATAAAGATAGTCTTCAAGTCCAATGGCAAAAGCCTCTTGTTCATCTTTGAGCCGATACAGGTCCATATGCAGCAGACGCCGACCTCCCTTGCCCTTGTATTCCTGTATCAGGGAAAAGGTGGGGCTGCTTACGGCATCCTGAACACCCAGCTCCTTGAAGAACATGGCGGTAAAGGTGGTCTTTCCTGCACCCAACGGGCCATTCAGATGCACAGGGCCCGGACGGCACCGATCGACAAGCAAACGGATCGGATCGCGATAACCTACGGGCGAGTGAACAGAAAAGCTTTGGCGCATGGGTGCAAAAATATCAGTCTGCCGTGCAAACGGAGCGTGTACCTTTGAACAAAGCCTGGATCATGCTGCCAAAATTCCTAATGGGAGACAATACCGATGTACCTGAAAAGGTATTTGTATTGCACACAGAGTTCCCCCGATTCGTTCTCGACCTGGACACCGACGAAGTGGTGTTTTTCGACGATGTGGAAGACGAGGGAGAGGAATTGGCAGATGAGGCGGCGCAACTCGTACAAGAAGCGATTCGTTTCTATGAAAGAGAGTTGGACCGCTACGAGGAGGAGGAGTGAGTCCCGAATTCAGGAAAGAACTCATCCAACTTCTCAAGATCGCATGGCCCGTTGTCCTCGGACAGTTGGGTCATGTAACCGTTGGAGTTGCAGACAGCGCCATGATCGGTCAGACCGGGACGATTCCACTGGCTGCAGCCTCACTGGCCAACTCTATTTTCATCTTGCCGCTTGTCTTCGGGATAGGAGTGGCCTACGGGGTGACTCCACTGGTGGCCAATGCGCATGGACAAAACGACCTGCAGCGACTCGGCCGACTGCTTTCTCAAAGCATTTTGATCAACACATTCGTTGGCGCCGTCTTGATGGTTCTGTTCTATTTACTGCGTCCATTGATCGCCTATTCTGGGCAGCAGGCAGATGTATTGGCACTCGCGCTTCCCTACCTTGGTGTTTTGATCGCCAGCATCCTTCCCTTCATGCTCTTCCTGAGCATCAAACAATTTGCTGAAGGCTTGTCCGATACGCGGCCGGCCATGTATATCAGTTTGGGAGCCAACCTCTTGAATGTCTTGTTGAACTACCTGTTGATCTTCGGAAAATGGGGCTTTCCGGAGCTCGGCATCATGGGCGCTGGTTATGCCACTTTGCTCTCGCGCTGCATCATGCTTGGCGGCATGATTCTCTACTTTCTCCTTCACCCTGACTATGCCCAATATCAGGGAGATCTGCTCCCAAAAAGGGTTGAAAGGGAGCGCATTGGGCGGATCGTTTCGATCGGTATTCCCACCGGCCTTCAATATCTGTTTGAAGTGGGCGCATTTGCCGCCGCTGCTGTATTGATCGGAACGATCGGAGCGATGCCACTTGCTGCCCATCAGGTCGCCATCAGCCTTGCATCGATCAGTTATATGGCCGCTTCTGGCATCGGCGCGGCAGCCTCTGTTCGGGTCGGAAATGCAGCGGGAAGAAATGATCCGAAGGGCATTCGCAGGGCCGGGAGCGCCTCGGTGGTCCTTATCCTTGCAATGATGGGTGCGGCCGGACTCATTTTTGCCGTTTTCCGCAACCAGCTTCCCGCCTTCTATTCCGCCGACGCAGCAGTGATCGGACTGAGTGCTCAGTTGTTGCTCGTTGCTGTCTTTTTTCAATTCTCCGACGGCCTGCA
>CATILC010000085.1 GCA_949516455.1 Flavobacteriia bacterium
AAAAAACGCATACTCATTACAGGTGGAGCCGGATTCATTGGTTCCCATGTAGTACGGCTCATGGTGAATCGCTATCCGGAATACGAGATCGTCAATTTGGACCTTTTGACCTATGCGGGAAATCTGGGCAACCTGACCGACATTGCCGACGCACCCAATTATCAGTTTGTCCGCGCTGACATTGCCGATGCCGTTCAGGTGAACGCGCTCTTTGACCGAATGGCCTTCGACGGGGTCATCCATTTGGCAGCTGAAAGCCATGTCGACCGGTCCATCGAAGATCCCCTTTCCTTCGTGCGCACCAATGTGATCGGAACGGTCAACCTGCTGAATGCATGCCGTGATCAATGGGCAGGGCGGATGGAAGGCAAACGATTTTACCACATCTCTACAGACGAGGTGTACGGCACATTGGGTTCAGAAGGGCTTTTCATGGAAACCACGGCCTACGACCCGAACAGCCCATACTCAGCTTCCAAGGCTTCCTCTGACCATTTTGTCCGAGCCTACGGGGAGACTTACGATCTGCCGCACGTGGTCACGAATTGCTCCAATAATTATGGCCCACAGCAATTCCCGGAAAAACTCATCCCGCTGTTCATTCACAACATCAAAGAGGAAAAGGCACTCCCCGTATACGGAGACGGATTGTACACGCGGGATTGGCTCTACGTCATCGACCATGCACGCGCCATCGATAAAGTGTATCACGAAGGTCTGAACGGCAAGACCTACAACATTGGGGGGTTCAATGAGTGGAAAAACATCGATCTGATCCGCTTGCTCTGCGGCATCATGGACGAAAAACTCGGACGTGCATCAGGAGATTCAGAAAAGCTCATCACCTATGTCAAGGACCGTCCAGGGCATGATCGCCGCTATGCCATCGATGCCTCAAAGATCAAAAGTGAGTTGGGCTGGGAGCCTTCAGTGACCTTTGAGGAAGGCTTAGCCGAGACCGTTGAGTGGTACCTCAGCAATTCCGAGTGGCTTGATGAAGTAACCTCTGGGGAGTATCAGAAGTACTACGATCAGATGTACGCAGACCGCTGATCAGAGTTTCCGGCAGCACATCAGACCGTCCCTTACGGGAAGCAGCACAGAGGCGACCCGATCGTCATTCATGATCTTGTCGTTGTACGTGTGTAAGGCAAGCGTTTCTGCATCCATCCCCTCCTCAGGGTCCAGCACCTTTCCAGTCCACAAAACATTGTCGGCAACGATCCATCCACCGGCTTGCATGCGTTCGATCACCGCGTCGTAATAGGCTGCATAATTTTCTTTATCCGCGTCTATGAAGACCAGGTCCCAAGGTTCGTCCAACGTCGGGATGATGTCCAGCGCATGGCCAATGTGCAGCTCGATCTTTGAGTCATATTCAGAAGCTGCGAAATAGCCGCGGACACGGCCTTCGAGTTCGTCATTCACATCGATCGTATGCAATCTGCCGTCTGGCGTGAGCCCTTCGGCCATACAGAGCGCCGAGTAGCCGGTATAGGTTCCCACTTCCAAAATCCTCTTTGGCTGCAGCATCTGGGCGATCATACTCAGAATGCGCCCCTGCATATGTCCGGAAAGCATTCGGGGCATCAGCACCTCGGACCAGGTCTCCCGATTGATGGTGCTCAGCAATTGGCTTTCGGGCTCGGTGAAGCGTTCGGCGTAGGCATTCACTTCTGGATCTGGAAATTCCATTTGTTTTCGTTTTTAAGTGGACCCCTGCCCACGAAGATATATACTGCTCAAGGCGATGGGATCGAACACCTGATTGGCCACCTCCATCAAGTCAGAAGAAGAAAGCCGATCTATGCGACCCATGATCTGTTCCAAAGGCTCGATACTGCCCCGGTGAAGCAATGAACGGGCTGCCGATCCTATGGCACTGCCCGCATTCTCCTGAGCCATCGCTATCTGTCCCTGCACTTGTTTCTTGGCCCGACTGAGTTGCAGAGTTCCCAACGACCGTTCGCGCAGTTCCTTGAGCTCCTTGTGCACGAGCCGAACCACTCTTTCCGCATGCCCCGGTTCGGTGCTCAAGTACACGCCCCAGGACCCCACATCCGTATACGGCGTGTAAAACGATTCCAAATGATAGGTCAATCCAAAGCGCTCGCGGATGCGTAGGTTGAGCCTATTGTTCATTGTGGGGCCACCCAGAATATTGTTGAGCAAATGGAAGGCCAAGGATCGGTCTTCTTCGGCCCCATAGGCACGATTCCCAAGAATACAATGCGTCTGCGACTGAGTGGTCTCTTGTTGGGTATGGACCGCCTTGTGGCTTCCTGCGCCCTTTCGTCCCAGGCCGCTCTGTTCAGGTGGGTTTTCTCCCAAAAGATCACGCCAAATACGCTCCACTTTTTTCCCGTCCATTGGCCCTGCCGTGGCCAGTACGATCTGATCCGTTTGGTAGAGTCGCTCGGTGAATTCCAAAAGCTGACTTCTGCGAAAAGAACGAACAGAGCCTGGTGTTCCCAATATATTTCGACCCAAAGGATGATCGGGAAAGATCAACTCATCAAAGAGGTCGAAAATATGATCGGACGGACTGTCTGCATAGGCATGGATCTCATCGACCACAACTTCTTTTTCCTTGCTGATCTCGCGTTCAGGAAATGTGGAACGAAAGGCGATATCCACCAGCAGGTCGGCAGCTCGACGGAAGTACGGTTGCAATACGGTGGCATAGAGGGTCGTGTCCTCCTTCCCGGTGAAGGCGTTTAATTCCCCTCCGATATCGTCCAGGCGGCTCAGGATGTGATAGGTCTTCCGGTGCGCAGTTCCCTTGAATAGACAGTGCTCAACGAAATGAGCGAGGCCCTGCTCATTCTCCCTCTCATCTCTTGATCCCGCGCGTATGATGATCGCCAGATGACACACAGGCCCTCCGGTCTGCTGATGAACCAGGCGCAGGCCATTTGAGAGGCTCGCCTGATAAATTCGCTCCTGGACAGTCTTCATGAATCGGCTTCTTTTTGAGCCTCCTTCAATACTTCCTCGGTCTCCAACCACTCCTCCATCAGCCGGTCCAATTCTCCTTTGGCCTTTTCATAGCGATCGTAGAATCCCTCCTCTGCGCTCAAGACTTTGAAGGACTCTGGGTCGGAAAGCTGTGCATCCCATTCCTTGAGTTCTTCCTCCTTTTGATGTACCTCATGAGTGAGCTGAGCGAATCGGTTCTCCAACCTTCTAAGTGCCTTTTCACGCTTTTTCCGCTCCTTGTAGTTCTCCCTGGCTGGCTGTTCCTCTGCCTTGGCCTTCTCTTTTGTCCTTGCTTCGATCTGCCGAAAGTCCCGGGCCTTTCTTGCCTCGAGGAAGGCCTCAATGCCTCCGAGGTGCTCCTTGATCTTGCCCTCTGCAAACTCGATCGTCTTGTCTGTCAGCCCTTCAAGGAATTCCCGGTCGTGCGAAACCACAAGCAGTGTTCCATCGAACTGCTGCAACGACCTTTTCAGAACGTCTTTGGCACGCATGTCCAAATGATTCGTCGGTTCGTCCATCACCAGAAAGTTGATGGGCTGAAGCAACATTTTGCACAGGGCCAGCCTTCCCTTCTCCCCACCGCTGAGCACTTTCACCTTTTTCTCTACTTCCTCGCCACTGAACAAAAAGGAACCCAGCAGATCCCTCGCACGCGGACGCACGGATTCAGGCGCTGCGTCCTCAATGGTCTGGAGGAGGCTGATCTCGCCATCCAATTCATCGGTCTGGTTCTGCGCATAATAGCCCAGCTCCACCTGATGGCCCAATTCCACAAGACCCTCTGCCTTCAGTTGCCCAATGATGATCTTTACCAGAGTGGATTTCCCCTGACCGTTCTGGCCCACGAAGGCAATGCGCTCTCCGCGTTCGAGCCGAAGGTCCACAGCCCTCAACACATCCTTTTCTCCGTAGCTCTTGCTCACCTTATCGCAATGGACCACAACCCGTCCCGATCGACTGGCTGGCGAAAAACGGAACCGCATCTCCCGATGGTCTTCTTCCTCCACCTCAATGAGTTCCATCTTGTCCAGCTTTTTGATCAGGGATTGGGCGAAAGAGGCTTTCGTCGCCTTATAACGGAACTTTTCGATCAGTTCTTCTGTGCGCTTGACCTCCTTTTCCTGATTCTTCTTCGCGGCGATCTGCAGTGTCCGCTGTTCGGCCCTTTGGGTGACAAAACGAGAATAGGGCATGGG
>CATILC010000086.1 GCA_949516455.1 Flavobacteriia bacterium
CATTCCAAATCCGGTGATGCTCCCCACACAATGCGGGCCGATCAGCGACCTGTGCCGCACCTCCTCACGGGCCCAGATATTGCTGATGTGGACTTCGATCGTCTTGGCCGGTACTGCGCGGACGGCATCTGCCAGGCTCACTGAGGTATGGGTGTACCCACCTGCATTGAGCAGGATATGATCCATTGTGAATCCAACGCGCTGGATCTCGTTGATCAGTTCTCCCTCCACATTGCTCTGAAACCAGCTCCATTCCACCGATGGAAAGGCCGCACGCAACTCCTCAAAGACCTCCTCGAAGGTGGCCGATCCGTAGATCTCGGTCTCACGTTTTCCCAACAAATTCAGGTTGGGTCCGTTGATGATGTGTACGTGCATAAAGCTGTTGGATAAAGGTCCGCAGATTGCTCTGCTCAAGGCCTGATCGATTCACTATTTTTGCGCTGCCCCCGAAAGTACGCCCTATGGAATTGACAAATGCGCTGAAAGACGATCCAAAGCACGCGGAGTTCAAGCGCATCGTGCTGGAAGACTACCGGATCGCAACAGAGAGCCGTGAGGCCAGTTTGCTTGGAAGAAGAGAAGTGCTCACCGGCAAAGCCAAGTTTGGCATTTTTGGCGACGGAAAAGAGGTCGCACAGATCGCCTGGGCCAAAGTATTTCGCGACGGAGACTTTCGGTCGGGATACTACAGAGACCAGACCTTCATGATGGCCATCGGTCAGCTGACCGTACAGGAATTCTTTGCCAGTCTGTACGCCGATACCGATCACAGCAACGAACCGGCCAGTGCAGGCCGGCAGATGAACGGACATTTTGCCACGCAGAGTCTGAATGAAAAGGGTGAGTGGAAAGACCTGAGTGACCAAAAGAATTCCTCCGCCGACCTCTCCCCCACAGCAGCGCAGATGCCGAGACTTCTCGGCCTCGCACAGGCTTCCAAAGTCTACCGAGAACACCCTGCTGCCGATGCAGACGGGCAATTCTCAAGTCAGGGACAGGAGATCGCTTGGGGAACCATTGGCAATGCCTCCACTTCGGAAGGTCTCTTTTTTGAGACGATCAATGCTGCGGGCGTGCTTCAGGTCCCGATGGTGATCTCCGTCTGGGACGACGACTATGGGATATCGGTCCATGCGCGCTATCAAACGACCAAGGAGAACATCAGCAAACTACTGAAGGGACTTCAGCGGGATGACGAGGATCCGGGCTACGAGCTTTTGCAGGCCAAGGGTTGGGACTATGCAGGGCTGATCAGCACCTACGAACAGGCTGAAAAGATCGCCCGGGAGAAACACATTCCCGTACTCATTCACGTGCGTGAGATGACCCAGCCTCAGGGACATTCCACATCGGGTTCGCACGAACGTTACAAAGACGCGGACCGCTTGAATTGGGAATCGGAATTCGATTGTCTGCGCAAGATGCGCGAGTGGATCGAGGCCAACGGCCTGGCCACAGAGGAAGAGATGAATGCCCTTGAGAAAGAAGCGAAATCGACTGTTCGCAAGGCCAAGTCGGCTGCATGGTCGGCCTATGTACAGCCCATACTCGAGGAAAAGGATTCGGCTCTGGACCTGCTCGAACAGATGGACCTCGACGCAGGCCTTCAGGGCGAATTGCAGGAATTGAAGGCTTCGAAAGAACCCATGAGGCGGGATATTTTAAGCCTCTGCAGGCGCGCATTGCATGCCACAAGCGGAAGGGAATCTGCCGATCGATCGGGCCTCAAGCAATGGGTCGATCAGCAAATGATCCTCAATTCTGAACGTTATTCCAGCCATCTGCACAGCGAGGGAAATGGAAGTGCGCTTCAAGTAGCAGGAGTCGAACCAGAGTACTCCGAATCCTCTGCAACTGTCGATGCGCGGATCGTCCTTCGGGAAAATTTTGACCGACTGCTCACCGAGCACCCTGAAGTACTCATCTTCGGGGAAGACTCCGGAAAGATCGGCGATGTGAACCAGGGTCTGGAAGGACTGCAGGAAAAACACGGGGAACTGCGCGTCTGCGATACCGGCATACGGGAAGCGAGCATCATCGGTCAGGGCATCGGCATGTCCATGCGCGGTCTTCGTCCGATCGCAGAGATCCAGTACCTCGACTATCTGCTCTATGCGTTGCAGATCATCAGCGACGATCTGGCCACAGTGCAGTACAGGACCAAGGGAAGGCAGAAGGCGCCGATGATCATTCGCACGCGCGGACACCGGCTGGAAGGCATCTGGCACAGTGGCTCACCAATGGGCGGAGTGATCCATTTGCTGCGCGGTGTGCATGTGCTCGTACCACGCGATATGACACGGGCTGCCGGATTTTACAACACCTTGATGGACAGCGATGAACCCGGACTGATCGTGGAGTGCCTCAACGGCTACCGACTCAAGGAACGAATGCCGGACAACCTGTCTGAAATTCGGACGCCCATTGGCCAGGTGGAATGCATTCGAGAGGGCAGTGATGTGACCGTGGTCACCTATGGATCCAACTGCCGAATCGCCATGGAAGCAGCAGAAGCGCTGAGCCAAATGAATATCGAAGTTGAATTGATCGATGTTCAGAGCCTCCTGCCCTTCGATACCGCAGGAGAGATCAGCGAGCGGCTGAAAAAGACCAACCGGGTGATTTTCATGGACGAAGACGTTCCGGGCGGGGCATCGGCCTATATGATGCAGCAAGTTCTGGAGGTCCAATCCGGCTACCTGCATCTGGACAGCGCTCCGAGAACGCTTTGTTCCAAGGCACACCGTCCGGCATACGGATCGGATGGCGATTACTTCTCCAAGCCCTCGGCCGAAGATCTCGTGGAATTGTGCATGTCCATCATGCACGAAGCCGATCCTGCATCCTATCCGGTCTGAAGGTGATGCACCGCAATCTGGTCGCCGGACTGCTCGAAGCGCTTGAATGGAGCTTCGGGAAGGATGTCTACATCGACAAGGTGCTCGAACAGCTCTTCCGCAGGAACCGACGCTGGGGAAAAAGGGACAGGGCGTTCATTTCTGAGCACGCCTACACCATTGTGCGCCACTGGCGCCTGCTTTGGCACCTTACGGGAATGCCCCCCAGCCTCAAGCGCAAAGACCTTTGGAAACTGTTCGTTCGCTATGTTCAATGGAAGGGTCTTCCCCTCCCCGATTGGAAGGAATTCGAAGGTCAGAAGGACTGGAGCCCACCGAATATGAAAGATCAGCCGGTGGAACTCCGAGAGAGTTATCCAGGCTGGCTGGCCGAGCGGGCACAGCAAGAACTCGGAAAAGACTGGACAGTATTGGCCAAAGCCCTCAATGCACCCGCGCAAATGGTGGGACGGACCAATACCCTCAAAATAGAGCGCGCCGAACTCCTGCAGCGGCTCAAGGAAGAAGGCGCAGAGGTGCTTCCCTGGAAGGAGAATGAAACCGGTTTGATTTTCAAAGAACGTATTTCGGTTGCTCGGCTGAATTCATTTGCAGAAGGACTTTTTGAGATCCAGGATGGCGGCTCGCAGCAGATCGCCCCATTGCTCCAGGTGGAAGCTGGCATGCGCGTGATCGATGCCTGTGCAGGTGCCGGGGGAAAATCACTTCATCTGGCGGCCCTGATGAATAACAAGGGCCGAATCCAGGCCATGGACGTGGACGAACGAAAACTGCACGAATTGCAAAAGAGAGCGACCCAGCAAGGGGTGGACATCATCGAATGCCAAGCCATCAGCGAGACTGCCCTGCAGTCCCTTGAAGGTTGGGCAGATCGGCTACTTCTAGATGTGCCTTGCAGCGGAACAGGTGTCATCAAGCGAAAGCCCGATACCAAATGGAAGCTCAAACCAGAATACCTGGACAATATTTTGTCGACCCAATCCGAGATCCTTGACACCTACAGCAGCATGCTTCGTGCAGGTGGGCTGATGGTCTATGCCACCTGCAGCATTCTCCCATCGGAGAACGAAAAACAGGTGGACTCTTTTCTTCAGTCACGTCCCGAATTCGAGCTGATCGAACAGGAGCGCATTCTACCAAGACAGGGATCCGACGGTTATTTTGCAGCACTGATCAAAAAATCATGAAGCACACAGGCGGCACAGAGGATACATCCTTGCACGACGAACTCGAACAGCGCAGTACGTTGGACCTCTTGCAACGGATCAATCAGGAGGATCAGAAGCTTGCGCAGTTGGTGAAGGAGGCCCTACCCGCCATTCAGGCCGTTGTGAACGCCGCACATCAGGCGCTCTCTCAAGACGGCCGGCTTTTCTACATGGGCGCCGGAACTTCCGGAAGACTGGGCATCCTGGACGCAAGCGAATGCCCGCCCACCTTTGGCGTGCCCCCGAATCGGGTCATCGGCCTGATCGCCGGAGGGGATGCAGCCATACGCCTTGCCGTGGAAGGGGCTGAAGATGACGTGGATCAGGGCTTCTTGGATCTTTTGGACGCTGGCGCTTCCACAGGCGATGTCGTTGTGGGCATTTCTTCTTCGGGTACCACTCCTTATGTGCTCGGTGCCCTACGCAAGGCCAGACTACACGGGTTGATCACAGCGGGCATTGCGTGCAACGCAGGCGCTCCGCTCTCTGATGAGGTCGATCATCCGATCGAAATATGTACCGGACCTGAATTTGTGACGGGCAGCACGCGGATGAAGGCGGGAACGGCGACCAAAATGGTCTTGAATATGATCAGCACTTCCTGCATGATCAAACTGGGGCACGTCAAGGGAAACAAGATGGTGGACATGCAGTTGTCCAATGCCAAACTCGTGCGGAGGGGAACACGTATGATCTGTCAGCTGCTGGGCTGGGACGAACAAAGTGCACGTGAAGCCCTTTTAAAACAAGGGAGCGTACGCGCTGTAATCGATGCACACAGGAACAAATAAGGAACTATTGGTCAAGGGCTTGTATCAGCTCGCCTTTTCCATTCCTTTCATTTTTGCCGGTCCGAGCTTGTACTTTTCGCTCGGCGTTCGGGATTGGAACGACGGGCGTTATGTCTGGACATTTGTCTCCATATTGTTCATGCTCCTCGCCGCCTTGCTCTTCGTGCGCGGGATCCGAATGTCCATGCGCGCTTTCTTTGGCAGGAAGCCCTAAATTCATCGGGCGCAATTCAAGCCCATGGCGTTTCGTAGTAAATTCTTGCATCGGGACAATCGCTACCTGATCTTGATGCTTTCCTTGATGGCGACGGTCACGCTTCCCGCATTCTCATTGCTGATCGCAGGAGACGATATTTCCGATTTCATCTTTGCCTCCTGCTTCACAGGGATCGTGCTCGCTGGTTTTATTTGGACCGCATCGGAGAGCAGGATCCAGCGCATCATCGGAATTCCCCTGGGACTGTTGGCGCTGATCGGGCTGTGGATCAAGACCATACTGACCGACGACACCACATTGGAGATCGCAGATACCGTGCTCTCCCTTTGCTTTTTCAATTTCCTGGCCTTCACGCTTCTGAGAAATATATTCGGTTCCAAAGAGGTGAATCTCGGGATCATCTTTGGCTCCGTAGCTGGTTATGTGACCATTGGAATTCTCGGCGGTCTTTGGATGAATTTGGTGGATCTTTTGCAGCCCTATTCCTTTCATCCTGAAATGGCCAAACTGAACAGCTACGATTATTTCTACTTCAGTTTTGTGACCATGACCACAGTGGGATTCGGTGATATCCTTCCGCAGAATCCACCGGCCAAATCTGTGATCATTTCTCTGTCTTTGGTCGGCCAATTCTATCTGACCATCCTCGTTGCCCTGCTCGTGGGACAATTCCTGGCCAAGCGACAGGATCAGGCAGAATGAACAGGCAGGATCAATCGATGATCAGTCGATGGCTGCTCATTCGCTC
>CATILC010000087.1 GCA_949516455.1 Flavobacteriia bacterium
CGGATACGCGCTGCCCCTTGGTGACGATCGGTCTTAGTGTGATGCTCGATCCCTGATTGGTCTTGCGGAACTTGACCATATCATAGGTCTTGTATTCGTCCTCAAAACTCACCAGTTCCTCCTCATCGGTGCGGTCGTACTTGATGACGATCTTCTGAGCGTCCACATATTCTACCACACCCTCTCCTTCGGCATTGAACAGCACTCGGCTGTCGCGAGCCACATTGCGTTCGAGTCCGGTTCCCACAATGGGCGCGTCCGGGATCATGAGTGGAACAGCTTGGCGCATCATATTCGATCCCATCAAGGCCCGGTTTGCATCGTCGTGCTCAAGGAATGGAATGAGCGATGCGGAGATGGATGCGATCTGATTGGGCGCCACATCCATGTATTGTACGCTGGAGGGTTCCACCAGCGGGAAGTCCCCTTCGTCACGGGCCTTCACCCGTTCGTTCACGAAGTTCCCGTCATCGTCGATAGGCGCATTGGCCTGTGCGATCACTTTGGCTTCTTCTTCCTCTGCGCTGAGATAGCTGGGCGCCTCGTTCACCTGAACGATTCCGTCCTTGACCACGCGATAAGGCGTCTCGATGAAGCCCATCTTATTCACTTTCGAAAAGACGCACATGGAGGAGATCAAACCGATGTTCGGACCTTCCGGTGTTTCGATCGGACAAAGCCTTCCGTAGTGGGTGTAGTGCACATCGCGCACCTCAAAGCCAGCTCTTTCTCTGGAAAGGCCGCCAGGGCCGAGGGCCGACATTCTCCTCTTGTGTGTGATCTCCGCCAGTGGATTGGTCTGATCCATGAACTGACTGAGCTGATTCGTACCAAAGAACGAATTGATCACAGAAGAAAGCGTCTTCGCATTGATCAGGTCGATGGGTGTAAAGACCTCGTTGTCCCGCACGTTCATGCGTTCTCTGATCGTTCGCGCCATTCGCGAAAGACCCACTCCGAACTGATTGGCCAATTGCTCGCCAACGGTGCGCACCCTTCTGTTGCTCAAGTGATCGATGTCGTCCACCTCCGCTTTGGAGTTGATCAGTTCGATCAGGTACTTGATGATGCGGATGATGTCCTCCTTGGTCAGTACTTGGACGTCCGCTTCGATCTCGAGTTCGAGCTTTTTGTTCAAACGGTAACGACCGACTTCTCCAAGGTTGTATCGCGTCTCAGAGAAAAACAACTTATCGATGATTCCCCGGGCCGTCTCCTCATCGGGCGGCTCAGCATTTCTAAGCTGTCGGTAAATGTGTTCTACCGCTTCTTTTTCCGAGTTGGTCGGATCTTTTTGAAGCGTGTTGTAAATGATGGAGTTGTCCGCGTGTTCTGTGTCCTCACGGTGCAGCAGAATGGTCGGTACATCCGCATCCAGGATTTCTTGTATGTGGTCCTTCTCGAGCATTGTATCCCGATCCAGGATCACCTCATTTCGCTCAATGGATACAACCTCTCCGGTATCCTCATCCACAAAATCCTCCAACCAGCTCTTCAAGACACGAGCTGCCAGTTTCCGGCCCATCACCTTTTTGAGTCCGGTCTTGGAAACTTTGATCTCCTCGGCCAGATCGAATATCTCAAGGATGTCCTTGTCCCTTTCGTATCCGATGGAGCGCAGCAAGGTGGTCAGCGGGAGTTTCTTCTTTCGATCGATGTAGGCGTACATCACATTGTTGATGTCCGTCGCAAATTCGATCCATGAGCCTTTGAAAGGAATGATGCGTGCGCTGTACAGCTTGGTGCCGTTTGCGTGGTAGCTCTGACCAAAGAATACGCCAGGCGAGCGGTGCAGCTGCGAGACCACAACACGTTCGGCCCCGTTGACAATGAATGTTCCCCTTGGGGTCATGTATGGAATGGTACCGAGGTAGACATCCTGAACGATCGTCTCAAAATCCTCGTGCTCCGGATCTGTACAATACAATTTCAGTCGTGCTTTCAATGGCACGCTGAAGGTCAATCCGCGTTCGATGCATTCTTCCTCAGAATAGCGGGGAGGGTCTACGAAATAATCGAGGAATTCCAACACGAACTGATTGCGCGAATCCGTGATGGGAAAATTTTCTGAAAAGGTCCGGAACAGCCCTTCGTACTGTCGTTTCTCTGGTTTGGTTTCCAACTGAAAAAAATCCTGGAAGGATTGCAGCTGGATGTCCATAAAGTCGGGGTAGTCGATCTGAGACTTGATCGAGGCGAATGCTATTCGCGAGGAGAGGATGGTGGCCAAAGGAGCTCTTTTTAGTTTTTACCTAGTTATGCGCAAAAAGGTTCGGGCCTGTGGACGAATGATTTCCACAGACCAGAACCATTGTCTGGAGGGAGAAATTGCTTACTTGACCTCCACCTCGGCACCGGCCTCCTCGAGGGAAGACTTGAGTGCTTCGGCTTCGTCCTTGGCAATGCCCTCCTTGAGGGGCTTGGGCGCCTCATCCACGAGGGCCTTCGCTTCCTTCAGTCCAAGACCGGTCAATTCTTTGACCAGCTTGACCACAGCGAGCTTAGAGCCGCCGGCAGCCTTCAGGATCACATCGAACTCAGTCTGTTCTTCTGCACCTCCTCCGGCATCGCCGCCAGCAGGTCCGGCAACAGCCACTGCAGCAGCAGCTGCAGGCTCAATGCCATGTGTTTCTTTTAGATAATCAGCGAGTTCACTGACTTCTTTTACTGTGAGGTTGACCAGGGCATCCCCCAGTTCTTTGATATCAGCCATTTTTCAGGATTTACTTGGTTGTTTGATTTGTGGAAGCTTTGTGCGTACGATCTTATGAAGGACGTTCCTCGAGTGTTTTCAACAGACCTGCCAGTGTGTTGTTTCCAGACTGAAGTGCCGACATGACATTCGAGACTGGCGATTGCAGCAGGGTAATGACTTCTCCAATGAGTTCATTCTTGGACTTGAGTGCGCTCAGTGCATCGAGCTGTTCGTCGCCGATGAATACGGCTTCATCCACCCATGCACCCTTGAGAATGGGCTTATCGGATTTCTTGCGAAAATCTTTGATGAGCTTGGCCGGCACGTTGCCCGTATCCGAAACCAAAATGCTCGTATTTCCTTTAAGCGTTGGCAGAAGTTCGCTGAAGTCGCGCTCCGCACTCTCCATTGCCTTTTTGAGCAGAGTGTTCTTGACCACACTCAACTTGACCTCACGGTTGGCGCACAGTCTTCTGAGTGCACTTGTCCGCTCCGCATTCAAACCCGAAATATCCGCCACGTACAACGTGCCTACATCGCTCAAGAGCGTCTTCAGGTTCTCGATTTCTTGTGATTTTTCTTCTCTGGTCATCTTCGTTTCGATTAAGCCACTGACTTTGATTCGACCGGTATGCCTCTGCTCATCGTGGAGGACATATAAATGCTCTTGACATAGGTTCCCTTGGAAGAAGTGGGTTTCAAACGCATGAGCGTGCGCATGAGTTCTTCAGCATTTTCCTTGATCTTCTCAGCGGGGAAGGAAACTTTTCCTATTGAGGCGTGCACAATGCCATATTTATCGACCTTGAAGTCGATCTTACCGGCTTTTACCTCAGAGACAGCCTTGGCCACGTCCATGGTCACGGTTCCGGTTTTTGGATTGGGCATCAAGCCGCGTGGACCAAGTACACGACCCAAGGGTCCCAATTTGCCCATAACGGCCGGCATAGTAATGATAACATCTACGTCCGTCCATCCGCCCTTGATCTTCTCAAGATACTCGTCGAGGCCAACAAAATCTGCTCCCGCCTCTTTCGCCTCTGCCTCCTTGTCGGAGGGAACCAATGCGAGAACACGTACGGCCTTGCCCGTCCCGTGTGGCAGGGTCACCACACCGCGGACCATTTGATTCGCTTTTCGCGGATCGACCCCCAAACGAACGGCCATATCCACAGAGGCATCAAACTTCGTAGTGGATATCTTTTTCACCAGTTCAGAGGCCTCCTCGATGCTGTACTGCTTGTTGCGCTCCAGCAGCGAAACCACTTCCTTTTGCTTTTTTGAAACTCTTGCCATGTCTTTTTACTTAAAAGGGTTTCTCTCCAGTTACAGTGATTCCCATGCTGCGGGCAGTACCCGCCACCATGGACATGGCCGACTCAACTGTGAAGCAATTCAAATCGGGCATCTTGTCCTCAGCGATCGCGCGGACTTGATCCCAATTCACTTTGGCCACCTTTTGTCTGTTCGACTCGGGCGAACCCTTTTTGATCTTGGCTGCTTCCATTAATTGAACGGCTGCTGGAGGCGTCTTGATGACGAACTCAAAGCTCTTGTCCTTGTATACCGTGATGACCACGGGGAGGACTTTTCCGGCCTTATCCTGGGTTCGCGCATTGAATTGCTTGCAGAACTCCATGATATTGACCCCTTTTGCACCCAGAGCAGGGCCCACAGGTGGGGAGGGATTGGCCGCGCCACCTCTAACCTGAAGTTTGATAATAGCGCTTACTTCTTTTGCCATGTTCTGTTTATTTGTTTGCCTTGCCCTTCGAAGTGTTGGAAGCGGTCACTTCACCGAGCAAAATCTTTATTCCTTTTCAACCTGCATGAAACTCAACTCCAATGGGGTTCTTCTTCCGAAGATCTTCACCATGACTTCGAGTTTTCGCTTTTCCTCTATCACCTTTTCAATGGTTCCTGAGAATCCATTGAATGGTCCGTCGATCACCTTGACTCCTTCACCCACATAAAATGGGATGCTGATCTGCTCAGCACTTTCCATGAACTCATCGACCTTGCCCAACATTCTGTTGACCTCTGCCTGCCGGATCGGCACTGGCGCACCGCCCTTTGTCTCACCAAGAAATCCAATGACACCCGTGACGCTCTTCACCGCATGGACGACTTCGCCCGTTAGGTTTGCCTCGAGCATGATGTAACCTGGGTAGTGGGTACGCTCTTTGCTCACCTTTTTGCCGTTCTTGACCTGAAAGACCTTTTCCGTGGGAACCAGTATTTGGCCCACGCGATCCATTATGCCGGCGTGTTCGATCTCGGATTCTATGTACCCCTTGATCTTGTTCTCCTGCCCTGAGATCGCCCGGACGACATACCACTTCATCGTATCTGTGCTCATATCTATGATCAAAAGATGTCGTAGATGAGCGAGAGGACCGAGCTGATCACCTTGTCCATACCAAATATGACGAGCGCGATGAGGACAGAAGCAACGGCCACAACGATCGAACTGCTCCAAAGCGCCTTCCAGCTGGGCCAAGTTGTTTTTTCAGTCAACTCGTTGTACGAATTGGCAAAATATGTTCTCAGTTTTTCCATCTTCTATTTGCACTCGTCTGCACGGGTGGAGAGATTCGAACTCCCATCAACGGTTTTGGAGACCGCTATTCTACCCTTGAACTACACCCGTATTCAAGGGGCGGTGCGAACAGCTGTCCGCACCGTGATCCTTGATTACACTATTAATTACTCAACTCTATCCTGAGATCCCTCAGTCGGTGATCTCAGTGATCTGTCCAGCGCCTACAGTTCGGCCTCCCTCACGGATGGCAAAACGAAGGCCCTTGTTCAGCGCCACAGGCGCGATCAGAATCACAGAGATGGTCAGGTTATCACCAGGCATGACCATTTCCACTCCGTCTGGAAGAACGATCTCTCCAGTCACATCCGTAGTACGGAGGTAAAACTGTGGACGGTACTTGTTGTGGAAGGGCGTGTGACGACCTCCTTCTTCCTTTTTCAGGATGTAGACCTCAGCCTTGAATTTGGTGTGCGGGGTGATAGAGCCCGGCTTGCAGATGACCATTCCCCTGCGGATGTCAGACTTCTCTATGCCGCGCAGAAGGATACCTACATTGTCTCCAGCCTGACCCTCGTCGAGGATCTTGCGGAACATCTCTACCCCTGTGACCGTTGAATCGATCTTTTCGTCACCGAAACCAATGATGTCTACAGCATCTCCGGTGTGTGCGATCCCAGTTTCGATACGACCTGTTGCCACTGTGCCACGACCTGTGATCGAGAAGACGTCTTCAATTGGCATGAGGAAGTCCTTGTCCACGTCGCGCTCTGGAAGAGGAATGTGATCGTCTACGGCATTCATGAGTTCCATGACCGTTTCTACCCACTTGTCTTCGAGGTTCAGTGCGCCCAGGGCAGAACCCTGAACAACTGGAGCGTTGTCTCCGTCGTACTCGTAGAAAGAGAGAAGCTCACGAATCTCCATTTCTACCAACTCGAGCAGCTCTTCGTCATCGACCATGTCCACCTTGTTCATGAAGACAACAATGGCCGGAACACCTACCTGGCGGGCGAGCAGAATGTGCTCACGCGTCTGAGGCATGGGGCCGTCTGTTGAAGCAACAACGAGAATGGCGCCATCCATCTGTGCAGCGCCCGTGACCATGTTCTTTACATAGTCGGCGTGACCCGGACAGTCCACGTGTGCATAGTGACGGTTTGCCGTCTCGTATTCTACGTGTGAAGTGTTGATGGTGATACCGCGCTCCTTCTCTTCAGGTGCGTTATCGATTGAGTCGAAATCACGCTTCTCTCCAAAACCCTTGTGGGCCAGAACAGTGGTGATCGCTGCAGTAAGTGTTGTCTTACCGTGGTCGACGTGACCAATTGTGCCGATGTTCAAATGCGGCTTCGAACGGACAAAATTCTCCTTTGCCATGGTTTGATTTGTTTGATTTCTGTTTTTTTATTCAGAGCCAATGACGGGATTTGAACCCGTGACCTCTTCCTTACCAAGGAAACGCTCTACCCCTGAGCTACACCGGCACACACCACTCGGACCATCCGAATGGGAAAGAACGATCTGGATCCACTTAGAGCGGGCGACGAGACTCGAACCCGCGACCCTCAGCTTGGAAGGCTGATGCTCTACCAACTGAGCTACGCCCGCATTCTATGGGGATCCAATTTTATTCATGTGGGGAGAGCAGGATTCGAACCTGCGAAGGTGTATACCAACAGATTTACAGTCTGTCCTCGTTGGCCGCTTGAGTATCTCCCCAATATGTTCAAGTACTTCTCGCATTTTTCGCAAGAGCCGGCAGAGGGATTCGAACCCCCGACCCGCTGATTACAAATCAGCTGCTCTGGCCAACTGAGCTATGCCGGCTGGTACAAAAAATGCAGTCCGCTCCGAAAAACGGACTGCAAATGTAAAAAAGATCACTATGCACTCAAACAGGGAGAAACAATAAAATTCAATGCCCTCTCAAACGCTCCTTTTTTCTGTTCAATAAACGCCTAAGAGCCTCAGCACCAAGGTCCGTTGACTCCTCGAAAGAATCACTCCTTTTTTTGACCACCAGCTCGTTGCCCGGTATCTTCAATTTGATCTCTGCCACCTTGTTGTCTTTTTCGGCGTAGTTCTCCAACTTAAGGTGAACCTCTCCGTCGATGATCTGGTCGTGGAACAAGCTGAGTTTTTCCACTCTTTGTTGCACAAATTGCTGAAGTTCAGGACGTGCTGAGAAATTGATGCATTGAATTCTTATGGTCATAATTCATTGTTTATTTGCGGCTCTTGGGATGAGCCTGTTCGTATGCTTTCTTAACCTTTTCCAGGCTGTTGTGGGTATAGACCTGGGTCGCCGCAAGACTGGCGTGTCCCAATAGCTCCTTGAGGGAATTCAGGTCAGCACCCTTGTCCAACATGTGGGTGGCAAAACTGTGACGCAGAACGTGCGGGCTGTTTTGGGAACTAAAGGTCCCTTGAAGATAGTGATTCACCACCTTATAAACAAGACCAGGACTCATTCGCCCTCCTCGTTTCCCGGTAAAGACATGATCGGAGGAAGCGCCCAAAAAATCTGCACTGATCGATTGAAATTCGTTCAGCTCTCGGATCAGATGGGGCATTAGAGGTATTCGGCGCTCCTTGTTCCGCTTGCCGATCACGCGGATCTGCGCTTCAGAATAAAACACATCCGACCACTTCAATCCGATGAGTTCTGCCCGTCGCATTCCTGTCTGATAAAACATTTCCAGAATGAGTCTGTCGCGGGTGCCCTCCCAGCCTTCAGGGAAACGCTCCGATGAAAGCAGGTCAACAAGCTCCTGCTCCTTCACGATCCTGGGTAAGGCCGAGGGTATTTTGGGCGGTTTCAATCCCAGACTCGGATCGGTGAGCAACAACCCTTTCCTCAGGGCAAATTGAAAGAAAGAGCGAACAGACGCCAACTTTCTTGAGACCGAGGAGGGCTTCAGTGAACGCTCCTGAGACAGATGGACCAACCAAGAACGCAACTGCTCCCGCGTGAGACCGCTCAGATCTGTCTCAAAATCCTTTCTCAGGAATGCGGAAAGCTCCTTGAGATCCCTCGAATACGCCCGAATGGTAAGTGGTGAGTAGGCCTTTTGGTAAGTGAGGTATTCGAGAAAATCTTCAAGCATAAAAAAAATCTTTCCAAACAGAATTTAGAAAGATTCTTTCAATAAGTCTGGGAATCGGAGTCCGATCAGTCTTCAGAGATACTCTTTTGCTGAAGGTAAGCGGCCTTGATGACCTCTTTTCTCCGTCTCACACTCGGCTTTATGAACTGTTGACGTCCACGCAGCTGACGCAGCGTACCGGTACGATCGAATTTACGCTTATAGCGCTTCAATGCGCGTTCGATCGCCTCTCCTTCTTTCACCTGTACAACGAGCATAGCTTATTTTTAAATGGGGTGCGAAAATAGAGAAAAAATCAGTTTTTAAGAAGTTCTCTCGAAATGACGAGTTTTTGGATCTCAGATGTGCCCTCACCAATGGTACACAGCTTCACATCGCGATAGAATTTTTCAACTGGGAAATCCTTGGTGAAGCCGTATCCTCCAAAGATCTGCACCGCCTCATTGCAGACTTTGACCGCCACTTCTGACGCGTAGTACTTCGCCATGGCGCCTTCCCGTGTCACCTTCTCTCCGCGGTTCTTCCGGAATGCTGCCTGGAAGGTCAGCAATTCAGCCGCCTCGATCTCGGTGAGCATATCCGCCAGTTTGAATGCAATGGCCTGAAAGTGGGCAATGGGCTTCCCAAACTGCTCCCGTTCCTTGGCGTACTTTTTTGAGGCATCGTAGGCACCGTAGGCCACCCCCAAGGACAAGGCAGCAATGGAGATCCTGCCGCCGTCGAGCACCTTCATGGCCTGCACAAAGCCCTCCCCCTCTGCTCCGATCAAATTTTCCTCCGGGATGCGACAATCATCAAAAACCATTTCAGCCGTTTCGGAAGCGCGCATGCCGAGTTTGTTCTCCTTTTTTCCAGCTTGAAAGCCCTGTGTCCCGCGCTCCACTATGAAAGCTGAAATGCCATGGCTGTCGAGCAGCTCACCTGTTCGGGCCAGAACTACGGCCACATCGCCGGAAATGCCATGTGTGATCCAGTTCTTGGCTCCGTTCAGAACCCATTCATTGCCTTCCTTTTTGGCCGTCACCTTCATGCGCATGGCGTCGGAACCGGTATTGGCCTCAGTCAGGCCCCATGCACCGAGCCATTCTCCGCTTGCCAAAAGTGGCAGATATTTCTTTTTCTGGGCTTCGCTTCCATGCTGAAGGATGTGCCCTGTACAAAGTGAATTATGAGCGGCCATACTCAATGCCACGCTGGGATCTACCCGGCCCAGTTCCGTGATGGCAGTGACATATTCATCATAGCCCAATCCGGATCCTCCATACTCTTCGGGAACGAGAATACCCATCAGGCCAAGTTCACCCAATTTCTTCATGGCCTCCATCGGGAAGGTCTGGGCTTCGTCCCATTCCATAATGTGCGGGCGAATGTGCTGATCGCAGAAGTCGCGCACGGTCTGGGCGATCATTGTTTGGGTTTCATTCTGTAAAAAATTCATCTCAGGTGGTGATTTTGTGGGGTAACAAACAAAGATGTTGTTGGTTTCATATTTCGAAGGACAAATATGGCCCAATAAGTTCCAATTCCTTCATGGTGAAAACGCGAAGACGACGCACCTCATCCAAATTCCTCAGTGGCCGAACGTTTTCTCTGAAACGCATCAGCTCATAGGCTTGAGTGAAGTTGATATACGGATGTCTTATCAAGGAATCGGCCGGCTCTTTATTCACGTAGCACTTGGTGAGCTCCACCCCTTGAATGGATAGACCGGGCTCCAAAGTGTGGAGCTCCAATGAATCCAATCCATAGATACCGTAGATCTGCTTGAGCGTATGAAAACCACCAAGACGATCCCTGAAAGCGATCAGACGCTCCACTTTCCACTTGGGCCAGTTCGAAACGCGGCTCAGCTCTTCTTTACTCATTGAATTGACCTCCAATTTCTCCGAATGGGTTGGATCATGACCATTGTGGGGTGCATCAAAACGCACCCAGGGTTTGATGCGTGCTTTGAATGATTCATCGAGTACGTAGATCTTCTCCAGGTCGGACCACGCTAAAGGCTCATCGATCTTGCCCAAATAGTTCACAACGGAATACGCTTGAGCTTCCGAAAGACCCCATTCCTGCCAACGCGCCACACTCATGGTATCTGGCATGAATGCGTAGTGCACATCCGGCATCTGCAGCGGTTCGTCTTCCCACTCCATATGCTGTAAGATCATGAATTCCTTCGCCTGCTCCCACCAGCTCCTTTCCAATCCATAGATCTTCAAAACATCCTCTTGCTTTAAAAATCGTCCACCCTTTTCTGTGTAATGTACCCAGCGTCTGGCCACATCCTCCGGCAGACCAAACGACATCAATTGAAGACTGTCAACCTTGTTCGGGTCGAAGAATACCATTTGCTGTGCGGGAGAGCCCTGGGCTTTCTTGATGCTGTCCACTTTCCAGCGCGCTTGCTGCAATTGCTCAGAAACACGCTCTCGGGAATTTTCAAATTGGCTTTCGCTGAAAAAGTATGCAGCGGCCAGGGCAACGATAAAAGCGAGCACCCAAAGCCCTTTTCGTTCACTTCGATTGTGCCGGAACCCGTTCATCAGGCGCTTTTTCCACATGAATAAAACCTACTCTGCACGGTCCTCATGATTGGATGACTCCTCATCCGCATGCCGTACAGGCGCTTTGAGGACCTTTAGAAAGAAGTATATCGTGGCTACCGCCACACTGCCCTGAACAATGATCATCAGTAGAAGTGCCGAAGTACTCATGAGCGCATCATTTTTTTACGTCTATTGGAAGCGACCTTCACCATAAATGCGATGCCTACGAACAGACCGATCAGCAGGAAACGCGACAGGTCGATGAAAAGCATGTTGGTGGGCTTCCCATTGGAATACCACTGAACACCTGAATTGATGTGGAATATCTGGTTGATGATGGCATCATTGGCCCACGGCCAACCGCTTCTTTGGATGATCTCACTTCCCGATCCATCCAGAAAACGACCCGACCCCTGATCCTTCAACTCACTTATCTGCCCGCCCGATGCCTGCCAGCCTTCAGCGGCGCCGCCCCACTGCAGGAGTTCCCCTGAGGAGTCACTCATTGTCTTGAGCCATTGCCCGGAACCACGGTCAAAGTAGAATTGCTCTTTGCTGCTGCCCGTCCAATGGGTGAATGCATCGCCCCAGTCGTCCAACTCGCCGTTCAGGGGCTTGAAAAGCGAACTGCTGAAGATGATGAGGATGAACAAGGGCGTAACGTACTTGATGACCGGGCGGTAAAAGCGAGGCACTTGGATATCTGCTCCATCCGTGATCTCTTTCCAGCCCTTGTCCATTCCAAAGACCCAGGCAAACAAGATGACCTCAGCAAGGGCGAACACCACAAGGGAAACAGTTCCCGTCCAATAATCGTACTCATCAAAGACCCCCTTTCCAAAAAAGAAAATGGTTGGCATGGCCAGAAAAAAGATGATGACGCCGAGCAAGAGTGCCGCCTTCTTTCTTCCCCAATTGAACTCATCCTTGACAAAGCCCATCCAGGGTGTTCCCATGGCCAGGGAGGAAGTGATGCCCGCGATAAACAGCAGACCGAACCAAGCCACTCCGCCGAGAACAGCCACGACACTTCCAAACTGATCGAAAAGGAAGGGCATGGTCTTGAAGGCCATCATGAAACCCGCATTCTCCTTGACCCAGTCGAGGCCGAGGTAGCCTACGGCGATCGGGATCACCACGCTTGCTCCCAGGACGATCTCCACGAATCCATTCATCCAACCAGCGCTCATCGCATTCAGGGCGATGTCGTCCTTTTTTTTGAGGTAGGATGAATAGCATTGAATGGTTCCCATTCCTACACTCAGCGTAAAGAAGATCTGTCCTGCCGCGGCAAGCCACACCTTGGGGTTGGTCAGCGAATCGAGCTGGGGCTCCCAGAGGAAATTCAGTCCGAGGTGTGAATCGCAGTCCAGACATCGACCGGTATCACCCAGGCTGATCGCCATGACCGCCAAAAAAGCACCGAACAGAATGAGCAAAGGCATGGCCACTTTGGCCACTTTCTCCACGCCGCCTGACAGCCCTTTGGACAGTACGTAAACATTCAGCGAAAGGGTGACCGTAAAGGCGATAAGTGCCCATACCGGTACGTTGATCGCACTGCCCAGATCGACATATCGATCGAAAAATGCACCCACCTCGTCGATGGGCATGCCCAGAAAATCGCCTTTCAGCGATTTGATGGTGTAGGTCAGGGTCCAACTCTCGATGTAGGTGTAATAGGCCATGACACCGAGATTGGTGAAGATGCCAAAGACGCCAAAATATTTCCAAAGTCTTTTTTTGGTAATGCTGTCCAGGATGAATGGAGTCGAATGATCTCCGTAGCGACCACCGTAACGACCCATGGCCCATTCCACCCACAGAAGTGGAATGCCCATCAAAAGAAAACTCACCAGGTAAGGAATGATGAAGGTGCCTCCGCCGTTTTGTACTGCCTGAACAGGAAATCTCAAGAAATTACCCAGCCCAACTGCATTGCCCGCCATGGCCAGAATAAGCCCTACCCTTGAACCCCAGCCCTCTGTATTCTTACTCATTGATCCCGTCTGTTTCTTTCGTTCAATTGGGCATGCACCAGGCTCAAACCCTCTTCAATGCTCCTCGGGCTGTAGCCCAACTCTTTCTTGGCCTTTTCGACAATGAATCCAGTTTTCGGAGGACGTCGGGCGGGCTGCCCCAGTGAAGCAGTGCTGATCTCTGTCATGGGCGAGACATCCAGATCCCAAAAAGCGGCAATGCGCCGGACAAATTCTGAGATGCTCAGCAATTCCTCGCCGCTGATGTGAAAGACGCCCTGAGCCTTCTGCTTCCCGGCCAGAATACAGGCCTGCGCCAGATCCTCTGCCAAAGTCGGTGTTCGGAACTGATCGTTCACCACGCGGATGGGCGTACCCGCTTCGAGCGAACTCTTTGCCCAAAGCACGATGTTGCTCCTGCTCATTTCCTCTGCCAAGCCATAGACAAGGACCGTGCGAAGAATGGACCAACTGCTGGACAATTCCTGAACCGCCTCTTCAGAACGCTTTTTTGAATCTCCGTAGATACTCAGTGGTGCGGGCTCCTCTTCTTCCCTAAGCGGGCCATGGCTTCCGTCGAAAATAAAGTCTGTAGAAAGGTGAACAAGATGCGCACCAATGGCCTCGGAAGCACTGGCGATGTACTCCACTGCGCGGACATTCATCAACTCACAAAGCTCCTGTTGTTTTTCGCAGTCGTCCACCTGGGTCATGGCGGCCGTATGGATCACCACATTTGGACGGAATTCTCCAAAGACCTTGCGCACCATTTCTTCATCGGTGATGTCCATGGACGCATAGCGATAGCCTTTGGACAATGAATTTCGATCGGGTCCCCGGCCAGTGGCCACCAGATCGATTTCTGGATCGGAGGCGAGCTGTTTGGTCAGTTTTTGACCCAGCAATCCGTTGGAACCGGTGACCAGAAAAGTCTGTTTCATTCGCCTCTGTCTTGACAGAAGCCGAAGATAATCAAAGAGGAAAGACGCGGCGGTTGGTCAGAGGTCCCAGACGGAACTTCTGCGCTGGTAAACGTAGTCCTTGATCTTTAAGACAAAGGCGATGGACATATAGACGATCAGCGGCGAGAACAAGGCAATGAATGTCGAATAGACGAAGAAGAGGCGAACGCGGTAGGCCGGAATGCCTATGCGCTCTGCCACGCGCGCACAGACCTCGAAACCCTGCCGTTCCGTCACCACCCTCAGACGCTCGATCAACCTCAACATTTGTCTTTATCGTTCATTCGCCTTCCTGAGCATGCCATAGACGAACCCAAATATAATTGATTCATCAACAGTCTTTTGGAATTTATCACATCGATTCAAACTCAATGAAGAAAAAATGGTTCGATCCAGAAAAGCTCAACAAAGCAAAAAAAGGCCTCTACATATTTCGCCGGTACTGCCCCCCGACCTCGAACATGGTCTGGGTCATTTGGCCCAGCGAGCAGTATTTGGCCGCCTCCATCAGTACCTCAAATATGTTCTCGTTATGTACAGCTGCTTTTTGGATCTTTTGCAGCTCAGCCGCAGCCTGTTTTTCATTGAAGCCGTGCAGCTCTTCCAACCGACGGATCTGAAATTCCTTTTCTTCCTCAGTGGCGCGGATCACCTCGCCTGGAACCACTGTAGGTGATCCCTTTTTGTTGAGGAAGGTGTTTACGCCCACGATGGGAAATTCTCCAGTGTGCTTCAATGTTTCGTAGTACAGACTTTCTTCCTGGATCTTTCCGCGCTGATACATGGTCTCCATGGAACCCAGCACGCCGCCTCGTTCGGTGATCCGGTCGAATTCGTCGAGTACGGATTCTTCCACCAGATCGGTCAGTTCCTCAATGATGAAAGACCCCTGCAGCGGATTCTCGTTTTTCGCCAGGCCGAGCTCCTTGTTGATGATCAGCTGTATGGCCATGGCCCTGCGGACGCTCTCCTCGGTGGGTGTGGTGATCGCCTCATCGTAGGCATTGGTGTGCAGGCTGTTGCAATTGTCGTATAAAGCGTAGAGCGCCTGCAAAGTGGTCCGGATATCGTTGAAGTCGATCTCCTGTGCATGGAGCGAACGGCCCGAGGTCTGAATGTGGTACTTCAGCATCTGACTCCGCACATCTGCACCATAGCGCTCCTTCATGGCCTTCGCCCATATCCGACGCGCCACCCGTCCGATGACCGCATACTCCGGATCGATCCCGTTGCTGAAGAAAAAACTCAGGTTGGGAGCGAACTTATTGATGTCCATGCCCCGACTCAGATAATACTCCACATAAGTGAAGCCATTGGCCAGCGTGAAGGCCAACTGTGTGATCGGATTGGCTCCGGCCTCAGCGATGTGGTAGCCCGATATGGAAACTGAATAGAAGTTTCGTATCTGCTCGTCGATAAAGTACTGCTGCACATCTCCCATGAGCCGCAGGGCGAATTCGGTACTGAAAATGCAGGTGTTCTGCGCCTGATCCTCCTTGAGGATGTCCGCCTGTACGGTTCCGCGAACCGCCTGCAAAGTTTCCGATCTGATCTTTTCGTACACCTCCTTCGGGAGCACCTGATCGCCGCTGCTGCCGAGCAGCATCAAGCCGAGCCCATCGTTTCCTTCGGGCAATTCCCCCCTGTAGAGGGGAATGTCCATGCCCTTGGCCTTGTAGGCTTTTTCGATCTTTCCGCGCACCTCTTTTTCCAGGCCATTGGCCGTGATGTATTTCTCGCATTGCTGGTCGATCGCAGCATTCAAAAAGAAGGAGAGCAACATGGGCGCCGGACCGTTGATGGTCATAGAGACCGACGTGCTCGGTGCACAGAGATCGAAACCCGAATAGAGTTTTTTGGCATCGTCCAGACAGCAGATGCTCACCCCGGCATTCCCGATCTTTCCATAGATGTCGGGGCGCCAGCCCGGGTCGTTACCATACAGGGTCACTGAGTCAAAGGCCGTGCTCAGCCGGGCAGCCGGCATTTCCAAACTCACGTAATGGAAGCGCTTGTTGGTTCGTTCCGGACCGCCCTCCCCAGCGAACATGCGTGTAGGGTCTTCGCCCGTGCGTTTGAACGGATAGATTCCTGCGGTGAACGGGAAGAAGCCCGGTGTATTCTCGCGCATCGTCCAGCGCACCTTGTCGCCCCAACTCTTGAATTTGGGCAGAGCCACTTTGGGAATGGATGTCTGACTCAGGCTTCGGGTGTGGTTCGGAACGCTGATCTCCTTTCCCCTGACCTGATAGACATAGAATTCTTCTGAATAGCGCGCCTCTTCTTTTTTCCATCCTTGGAGCATTGCCCACAGATGCGGATCCAGGTCTTTGTGCAGCTCATTGAATTTTTCGATCAAGGCAGATACTGTCTCATCTTCGGAAGAAGTCTGCGTTCCCTCCAAGAGGTCGGGGCCGCCAAAGGTCAGAACCGACTGCTGCAGACCGTAAAGTTTATCGGCCACCTCTGCCTGTTGTACCGTTCGCTCGTCATATCTCCGGCTCTGTTCGCTGATCTCGCTCAGGTAGCGGGTTCGACTCGGAGGAATGATGTAGATCTTCTCGCTCATCTCCGTGGGCATGGCCAGTTTGGACGGAAAATCTGCCGAGGTCTTCTGTGTCAAAGCGTCCATGATGGAACGATAGAGCCCGTTGGTTCCGGGGTCGTTGAATTGCGATGCAATGGTGCCGTGGACCGGCATCTTCTCGAGATCCTCTTCCCAGAGCCCATGGTTGCGCTGATATTGCTTGCGCACATCCCTGAGCGCATCCAGAGCGCCTCGCTTGTCGAACTTGTTGAGTGCAATGACATCTGCAAAATCGAGCATATCGATCTTTTCCAACTGGGTGGCTGCTCCGTATTCCGGGGTCATCACATAGAGCGAAAGATCGCTGTGGTCGAGGATCTCTGTATCGCTTTGACCAATTCCGGAAGTTTCCAGAACAATTAGATCGAAGCCGGCAGCCTTGAGGACCTGCACTGCTTCCTTCACATATTTTGAAAGGGCCAGGTTGCTCTGGCGCGTAGCCAGTGAACGCATGTAGACATTTCCGTGCCGGATGCTGTTCATTCGGATGCGGTCGCCGAGAAGTGCACCGCCCGTTTTTTTCTTGGAAGGGTCAACGCTGATCAGGCCGATGTGCCGGTCGGGAAAATCCATCAGGAACCGCCGAACGAGCTCATCCACCATAGATGACTTGCCGGCCCCTCCTGTTCCTGTGATACCGAGCACCGGTATCCGGGTCTTCTCTGCGCGCTCGTTGATCTCGCCGCGCAGATCTTCATGGACATCGGAATAATTCTCAAAGGCCGTGATCACGCGCGCCACCGAACCATAGTGGTCCGTGTCGAGCGTCTCCATTTCCTTCTGAAG
>CATILC010000088.1 GCA_949516455.1 Flavobacteriia bacterium
CGGGCTTCAGTCAATCTGATGGTGGCGAGCATCCTGATCGCCATTGCCTCTTCGCTCAAACTGCCTCTTTCGACCACCTATGTGTCCTTTATGGTGGCCATGGGCGCCTCCCTGGCCGACCGTGCCTGGGGCGCAGAAAGCGCTGTCTACCGGGTAGCGGGCGTAATGAACGTGATCGGAGGATGGTTCCTGACCGCACTGTCTGCCCTACTTGTAAGTGGAGGTATGGCCTTTGTATTCTACCGCTGGGGCATTCCGGCCATAGCCGCGCTCTTCGGTCTGGCCGCTCTGCTGTTCATTCGTTCGCAGCTGCGGTTCATGCGGAAGAAAAAGGGCTGACCAAGAAATAAGCGGCGGCCTTGCAGCCCAGGGCTGTTCTAATCCAATGCTTTTGAAAGCAGTTCGTCCAGCTTCGTCTCAATACGCTGCCAATCTTCAGAGCTGAGATTTGAGCCACTTGGAAGACACAGGCCCTTTTCAAAGAGATCACCACAAACAGAGGCCTTTCCATTCCCATCCTGGACTTTGCCTTCGGCGGTGTAAAAAGGAACTTCTCGGAATACAGGTTGCATATGCATGGGTTTCCAAAGGGGACGGCATTCGATATTGTCTTCTGCCATGCCGATCCTCAGGTTTTCCCGGGTCAAACCTCCATTGTCTTTTGGATCGACCAAAAGAGCCGAAAGCCATCGGTTGCAGAAAGTATCCTCTGACTGCTCCTGCACGTCGAATCGAAAACCCTTGGCCTTCCAATCAGAAAAAAAGCGGATATACCGGTCAAAATTGGCCCGGCGTTGGCCCACGCGTTCATCCAAAACTTTCATCTGGCCACAACCGATCCCCGCCAGAACATTGCTCAGACGGTAATTGTAACCCACCTTGGAGTGCTGATAATGAGGAGCCTCGTCTCTGGCTTGGGTAGACAAATGGAAGGCCCGATCGATCAGTTCCTGATCATCGCTGACCAAGGCACCGCCACCGCTGGTGGTGATGATCTTGTTCCCGTTGAATGAATACACCCCCATTCGACCGAAACTGCCCGTCATCTTGCCCTTGTAGCTCGACCCCAAACTCTCTGCAGCATCTTCTACGATCGGAATGTTGTAGCTCTTCGCGATGGTCATGAGCTCATCCATCTTTGCCGGCATCCCATACAAGTGCACTGGCAAGATCGCTTTGATGGAGCTGAGCTTTCCCTGGTCCTCAAGGTCGTCTATTGCCCTCTGCAGCGCTTCGGGATCCATATTCCATGTATCGCGTTCCGAGTCGATGAAGACCGCCTGTGCCCCACGATAGATGACCGGATTCACGGTACCGCAAAAAGTAAAACTCTGAACCAGCACATGATCACCAGGACCAACGTCAAGAAGATCCATTGCCAGATGGATCGCTCCCGTTCCTGAATTCAATGCCAAAGCCGACTTCACTCCATTGTAGCTTTCGATCGCTTCCTCAAACTCCTGCACGTGCGGACCCAAAGGGGCGATCCAATTGGTATCGAATGCATTCTGCACGTAGGCTTGTTCGCTCTCGCCCATATGGGGCGATGAAAGCCAAATTTTACTGGATCCGCTCATTTTATTCAGTGTGTATAATGGGCTTAAAAAGTAAGCTTCGTTCAAATAGCTTGAACGTCATTCTGCAAGGCAAAAATATTGCCTACTAGGCCTTGAGCACTTTCTCTTCCA
>CATILC010000089.1 GCA_949516455.1 Flavobacteriia bacterium
ACCATCCACATACGCCCGGGCGCTTACTGAAGGCAGTATGCGCACACTGTCATTGGCAGCGCAATAGACCTCCACGTCATAAGAAGTAATAGCCGGTAGGGAATTGAAGTCGTCGTCATTGAAGGCATCGAACGAGCCCGACGCTGAATTGAATTCCTTCCGCACAGGATACTTGTACCAATAATCGGTCTCCACCACCAATTTCGGGCTTGCACTCATGGGTTGCTCAGATACAAGAGCGCCCTGATAAGAGCGATTACCACTCGTCTCTGTTATGGGATGCCAATCCAAGCCAACAGACTGTGTGCTGTTGGCGAAGGGCTCCACCCAAACGTATGATCTAAGATTGTTCAGGTCCGGCACATTGGTGGGTGGGGTAAAGTCAATATTGTAGTTCCAGTTGCTCGAATAGGGCATATAGCGGAAAAAGCCAGCCACGGGATAGGGTGATTGCACGCGAAGATCTCCATTGGGCGCACGGAGAACAGCTGCTTTGACGGTCTGGATCGCCTGATTGGACCCTACATACCTCGTGCCCACTTCCACGGTATCGCCTTCCTTCATAAGGTTGCCTGTCAGTGGATTGGTGCGGGTCGAATCGATCACCGAACTGTAATAGATGCCGTGCTCACCCCCACTGATCCGCTTGGGATAGATGGTGATCGGCTTGCCCTCATCGTCCTTGCCCAAATACCGCAACCAGTTGATCCGGTTGTAGGTGAAATAGTCCATGAACACCCGATTGCGCGCCACCTCTCCTTCTATGGCCGTATTGATCTGTCGATCGGAGTTGCCGCCAATGATTCGGTAGTTTTTGTCTTCTCTATTCGTGATGCTGATCTCCACGTCGAGAACATCCCCGGTGTACACCTCGCGGGTATACGCAGGCACCCAGTTGGTGTCGTCGCCATAGCCCACGAACTCTTTGATCTGAACGGCCACAGTTTCCCCATTGACCACAGCCGTGTCAAAAAAAGTCTCATACAACTTTGGGCGCACAGGCCTCAAATATTGCTTCCAATACCAGAATTGAGCGCCCTGAAGGATGAGCACGGATGTGCGGTTGGTGTCGTAGTAGACGCTGTCCAGGCTGCCCGTACGCATGACCTTCACCATGCGTCCGTCGGAACCGTTCTTGCCCGAGATCAGTGAACCCTGACCCACTGTGCCATTGGAAGCCGTCACGGTGATGTCCTCGAGTTCCAGGAATTCAGGAAGATTGGTCTTGGCGTACAAACCAGCAGATTCGGTAGAGCTGAACTGTCCTTCAGGGATAGCGAGTTCTACAGAACCGGACTCATGCCCGGGCGCGGTGATGAGCACGGAAAACTTGACCGTGTCTCCCGCCTGGGGCTCCATACCCGGATGGACCGCAAAGGTGACCGCGCCATTGGAAACGAAAAAACTCTTGGTTCCCAGCTCTGAGAAGATCTTCGCTTCGTCCCGGCCTTCCACAAAGACCTCTGCATTCTGAAGCGGCTGGCCCATTTCATCCACCAGCTCGAGGGTGAGGCGGTAATTGAAGATGTCGGAATTCAAGGTGAGCTGAAAGTTGTCCAGCGCGCCCATGATCTGATCGGGCTTGCAGGATGGAGAGAGGGCGATCAAGGCGCTCAGCGCAGAAATACTCAGGAACTTTTTCATTTGGGTCATCATGGAATTGAAGAAACTTTATTAGAGTCGTACGGCCAGTCGAAACTTAACTGCAGGCAGCCAGCTCAGTGTACGGAAGCTCTCTTCAAGGCTCTTTTCCTGCTCGGCACTTGCAGAAGGTTCCAGCAATTCGGAGGCGTTCATATTCACCGAAGGCGAGCCGATGTAGTAAGAGCCCACTTCCAGGCCCAGGCCAATGCGCTTATTGGGGATGGAGCGTCCAAACCCAATGCCCAAGAAGGGCGCCATCCCGCCATAGGCCAATTCGATATCCATTTCGCCTACCTGCTCCGGGGTCAATTCGATCTCGCCGAACATCATGGGATCGGTCACCATGATCATGGCATTTGCTGTCAAAGACTGAATGTACGATCCGCCGAAAATCAGCTTGAACGAACTCTTTTGCCAGGGGTAGTATTCCCCCATCATATCGAAGGACAAGGTGTTGTTGGAGGCCACGATCAGCACGGAGCGGCCGGCCAGTTCGCGAACATCCTCAAAGCCTTCCAATTGAAAGAAATTCACCCCTGCCCTGAGGATCAGATGCGGGTTGACCCGTGTGGCAAAGTCGGCGCCATAGCCCAGCAGCCCGGCATGAGCGACCATCCCAAAGGAACGATCGGCATCCGCTGAAGCAGTCGAGGGTTCTGGCTGAGAGGCAGCCTCAGCGTCTTGGGCATGTGCAGCAAAGGAGAAGAGAAATGAGAACGATAGGAGAATAATGAATTTTTTCATACTTGTAAGAATGAACGCTTAAAATAATAAAAGAAATCTGACACTTCCGCGTCAATCGAGCAGCTTGCGCTCAAAAGAGTGCACAAAGACCATGTGCCCCATGCCCTCGAATCCTTCGAAGAGCTCGTCGTCCCTGTGCTTGAGGTTCTCCTCTCTAAAGC
>CATILC010000090.1 GCA_949516455.1 Flavobacteriia bacterium
ACAGATCGCAAAGAAGGCACACAAAGAAGGCAGCACGCTAAGAGATGCAGCCATCGAACTCGGTCACCTGACGGGCGAGCAATTCGATCAGTGGGTGCGGCCGGAAGCAATGACGGGAAAGAATTAACTGATCTTTAGGTGAGGATCAGGCGTCATTCTCTTTGGGCATCGGCCCGCAATAGGACGAGTGTGTCCAATCCAAGTTCGAATTCGAGCCAGGCGGCCAGCTGCTGCTCGCGCTGAACACATTCTTTTTTATCGGCCTCATCTCTCCACTGCACGGAGAAATACGGTATGGTATCTACCCGTTCGAAGTCGGAATGCAATTGGAAGGACATATCGAAGGACTGCATCTGTGGATGCTGAAGATGGACGGATGTGGAGAGCTTCTGAAAATCGATCCGTTTGGCCTCCATGGACTGCAAGCGCGCCTCCAGAAGCTGTATCCGCGTATCTTTCTTTAGCAGGTCGTTCTGCGCCTTGTTGAAGACATCCACCATCATACGGACATCATCATTCATTGCCTGTTCCACTTCTTCTCCCTGGATCACTTCCAATCGTGTATTGTCCAGTGAGTAGAGTGACATCTTGCCCTTCCAATCCCTGATGACATCGGCCGGCACCCTCTTGCCCATGAGCACGATCTGAATCGTACTGAGCGTATCGCTGTATTCAACCTCGGTCTTTACGATCTCGGCTCCCGGATGGTCCACGATCTCCTGCACGTACTGATCGGCCGAGCGAAGAAAAAGCGTCTCCTTGACTGTGAGGAGGAACACCCAGATGGCAGGAACGATCGTCACCAAAGCAAAGCCCGTTATGTACCTGCGCGCTCTGCGCTCTTTGGCCGGATCTGAGAAATCCACCAGTGGAAAACGCAGCAAACGCACCACGAGAAAGGTGGCGATACTGATGAAAATGCTATTGATCAGGAAGAGGTAAAAGGCACCCAAGGCGAATTCCCATTGGGCCGTACCGATCCCATAACCCGCAGTGCACAAGGGCGGCATCAAAGCGGTCGCAATGGCTACCCCGGGGACCACATTGCTCTTCTCCTTTCGCGAACCGGCCAGAATACCTGCCAGGCCACCAAAGAAGGCAATGAAGACATCGAGGATGTTGGGCCGCGTGCGCGCCAGCAGTTCCGACTGAGCATCGCTTAGAGGTGTGAGACTGAAGTACAGAGCCGAGGTGATCAGACCGACCAATACAGCGACGGCCAGTGAGCGGAAACTCCTCTTGAGTAAAGTCCAGTCGTTGATACCCATGCCCAGACCAACCCCCATGATCGGACCCATGAGCGGGGAGATCAGCATCGCTCCAATGATCACAGCCGTGCTGTTGACATTCAGCCCTATGGACGCTATGAAAATGGCCAGAATGAGGATCCATACATTGAATCCCTTGAAGTCCACATCGCGGATGATGCCCTCAATAGTGTCCTTTGGGTGCGCATTTCCCGTGATGCTCAGGGTGGACTTGAGCTCACCGATCAAAGTTCTGTACAGGCCGGGCGAAGCAGCGTCTGTGCTTTGCTTATTGGTCGTCTCTGAAGTGGGATGCTCCTGCTCCACCTATTCTTCGCCAAAGTGTATGCGGATGTCATTGACAAATGCCTTGATCATTTGCTCATCCTCTTTTCGGCATATGAGCAATCGCTCGGGCGTATCCACGACAATGAGGTCCTTCAATCCCTGAATGGCAACAGTCTTTTCACTGGATACACGGACCATATTTCCTGAAGAATCGTACATCAGCACCTTCTTTCCCACGACTGCATTGTGTTGCGCGTCGAGGTCCAG
>CATILC010000091.1 GCA_949516455.1 Flavobacteriia bacterium
ATCTCCAGATATTCCTCTTCTGTGAGGAATTCCATGAATTCAAGCTCACTTCCATCTTCTTTGGTTGCATTTCCCGCCTGGATCACAACGTAGCGCTCGTAGTAGATGATCATGTCGAGCTTCTTGGTGGGCAGCCCCAACAAATAGCCGATCTTGTTTGGCAGTGAACGGAAGTACCAGATGTGCGCGACAGGAACCACCAAATTGATGTGTCCAATGCGCTCACGACGAACCTTCTTCTCTGTCACCTCAACGCCGCAACGATCACAAACGATGCCGCGGTAACGGATGCGCTTGTATTTCCCGCAGAAGCACTCGTAGTCCTTGACAGGTCCAAAGATCTTCTCACAGAAGAGACCATCCCTTTCGGGCTTGTGGGTCCTGTAGTTGATCGTCTCCGGCTTGAGCACCTCGCCGCTTGACTTTTCCAGTATGTCTTCGGGGGAAGTCAGGCTGATGACGATGGATTTGAATCCTGATTGGGTTGTATCGTTTTTATCCTTGTTGTGAGGTGCCATATATGCTCCGTCTAAAAGTTCGTAGTTCGATTGATTAATCCAGTGTCACTTTGAGTCCAAGCCCCTGCAGCTCGTGCAGAAGTACATTGAATGACTCTGGTATTCCTGGCTCTGGCATGGGTTCTCCTTTGACAATGGCCTCGTAGGTCTTGGCCCTTCCGACCACGTCATCAGATTTCACAGTCAGCAGCTCTCTGAGGATATTGGACGCACCGAAGGCCTCAATGGCCCACACCTCCATTTCTCCAAATCTCTGTCCACCGAATTGGGCCTTACCACCAAGAGGTTGCTGCGTGATGAGGCTGTATGGCCCGATCGAGCGAGCATGCATCTTATCGTCAACCATATGACCCAATTTGAGCATATAGATCACACCAACGGTCGCTGGCTGATCGAATCGCTCACCTGTTCCTCCATCGTGGAGATAGGTGTGGCCATATCGGGGAACACCCGCTTCGTCTGTGAATCGATTGATATCGTCTATGGTGGCTCCGTCGAAGATCGGGGTAGCGAATTTGCGTCCGAGTTTTTTACCAGCCCAACCCAGAACAGTTTCGTAGATCTGGCCGATGTTCATTCGCGAAGGCACGCCCAGCGGATTCAAAACGATGTCCACAGGGTTTCCATCCTCAAGGAACGGCATGTCCTCGTCGCGGACGATCTTGGCCACGATGCCCTTGTTTCCGTGGCGTCCAGCCATCTTGTCGCCCACCTTCAGCTTGCGCTTTTGAGCCACGTAGACCTTCGCCAGTTTGATGATGCCGGGAGGCAGTTCATCGCCCACCGTAATGGTGAACTTCTGTCGGCGGTATACACCCGACAGGTCGCTCACCTTGATCTTGTAATTGTGGAGCAAGTTCTCGATCAGAACATTCTTTGCCTTATCAGTGGTCCATGTACCGCCAGTGATCCGCGTGAAGTCCTCGATGGAATGGAGGATCTTCTGCGTGAACTTGGTGCCCTTCGGGATGACCATCTCGTTCAGGTCGTTGGTAATGCCCTGTGAGGTCTTTCCTGCGATCAGAACATTCAACTTCTCCATGAACAACTTGCGCAAAGCCGCCATGGCTTCCTGATGCTGCACCTCGAGTGCTTCGAGTTCCTCCTTATCCATGGAGCGCTGGCGCTTGTCCTTGATGCTCCGTGCAAAGAGTTTTTTGTCGATGACCACTCCGTACAGGGAAGGGCTCGCCTTCAGCGAGGCATCCTTGACGTCTCCGGCCTTGTCTCCGAAGATGGCACGCAGGAGTTTTTCTTCTGGTGTTGGATCGCTTTCGCCTTTGGGCGTGATCTTACCGATCAGAATATCGCCTGGCTTGATCTCAGCACCAACGCGGATGATTCCATTCTCATCCAGGTCCTTGGTCGCTTCTTCACTCACGTTCGGGATGTCGGGCGTCAGTTCCTCCATTCCCAACTTGGTGTCGCGCACCTCAAGAGTGTACTCGTCCACATGGATGGAGGTGAAAATATCCTCCCGCACAACGCGCTCGTTGATCACGATCGCATCCTCAAAATTGTATCCCTTCCAAGGCATGAACGCGACCTGAAGGTTGCGGCCAATGGCCAATTCCCCTTTTTCGGTTGCATATCCCTCGCAGAGAACGTCGCCTCCGGATACGCGCTGCCCCTTGGTGACGATCGGTCTTAGTGTGATGCTCGATCCCTGATTGGTCTTGCGGAACTTGACCATATCATAGGTCTTGTATTCGTCCTCAAAACTCACCAGTTCC
>CATILC010000092.1 GCA_949516455.1 Flavobacteriia bacterium
AACTGGGCGCTGATCTGCTCGTGGTCTTCAACGACAATGGCAGAAGCCTTGAGGACAATGTGGGGGTATTACATCGTTCCGGGAGCTACAAGGAGTTCTTCCAGTCATTGGGCTGGGCCTGCCATTCAGCGGTGGATGGGCATTCGATGCCAGAACTTTTGGCCGCTCTTGAGGAAGTCAAGGGATCGACAGGCCCCAGGGTCCTTCACGTTCAGACCCGGCATCCAGCAGGTCCAGGCAAGCAGAGTACGACAGAATTGAAAGCCTCTGGAGACATGAGTTTTTCGCAGGTGTTCGGGCAGACCATGGCGCGCATGCTGGAGGCTGGGGAGCAGCTCTTTGTTGTGAGTCCGGCCATGCTTTCTGCCGCCTATCTGAGTCCGTTGAAAAAGCGTTTCCCTGAAAGGGTGATCGATACCGGTATCACCGAACAACACGCTGTGACACTGGCTGCGGGAATGGCCACCTCAGGTGTCCGGGTGTTTTGCCATCTGTACAGCACCTTCAGTCAGCGGGCAATGGATCAGATCATCCACGATGTGGCATTGCAGCAACTCCCGGTCACATTTGTGCTCGACCGGGCAGGCATTACCGGAGCCGATGGCCCCACCCACCACGGAGTATTCGATCTGGCCCTCATGCGACCGATCCCGAACATCGAATTGTGGGATGCGCAGAACGGCAATATGCTGTCGGCCATCCTTTGGAACAGTTTAAAGACACCAGGCGCGGTGTCCGTTCGGATTCCTCGGGCAGAAACCAGCTTTTCGAATGCTGCTACACCCTTGGATGCCTTGAATGTGATCTCTGGCGCTGATAAAGACGGCCGGGCAAGACTCCATGTCGGCCACGCGCTGCAGCTCGCCCCATCTGATGGATTTTCCGGACGCCAGGCTGTCATGAACTGTGTCAAACCCCTTCCGATCGCTTCGCTGAAGACTTTTTGCGAGGGCGTAAAGCATTTGGAAGTTTGGGAAGACGGCAGCCAGTTGGGCGGTATCGGTGAGCAGATCGCCTATGCGTTTTCTGGTTCCTCCATGAAGGTCCATTCCCGATCGGTGCCCGATCGGTTCATCGATCACGGCGATACGGATGAACTGTGGAAGGAGATCCTCGATGGTGCCTGATCAGTTATCCGGTGCGTAGGCCAAGCCCAATACGCTCAGTTGAGGAACAGCCACGGCTCGGAAACAGGCCTCCAGGGTGGCGCCCGTGGTGATCATGTCATCCACGAGGGCAATGTGCGTTCCCGCTTTAATGCGCTTGCTGCATTCAAAGGCGCCCGAAGTATTCTGCCATCTTTCCGTTCGGTCCATTCCCGTCTGAGATGGCGTATGTCGGTTTCGGATCAGAATTTCAGCATCCACAGGGATGCCCGTTGCCGAGGAAATTCCCCGGGCAAGGAGCTCGCTTTGATTGTATCCGCGTGCCTTTTTCTTCTTGGGATGCAGGGGCACCGGAACAAGAAGATCCGGCAGATCCGGCGCTTGCTCCTGAAGTTTCGCTCCGAGGAGCTGCCCAAGTCGAAGAGCCAATTCTTGGGCATTCTGGTATTTCACTGCGTGGAGGATGTCCTGAACGGGGCTTCCGCTTTCAAAGACGAACAGACTTTCTGCGTCTCGGACAGGCATGCGGATCGATAGTTTTTGGACCAGTGCTTCTCTTTGTGATGTGAATGGAAGTCCTGCGATGCATTGCTGACACCATGCCTTTTCGAACGAATGGAGACGCTGTCTGCAAGATCCGCACAAACTGGGCACGAAGAGCTGTACCAGATCTGAAAGCAGGGCGTTGATAAGGGGAATCCCCATATTTTTGGAACAAACTCAATGATCCAATGAATCAAACTGCTGGAAAAGAGAAGAAGAATTCCATTATCGTATTGGTGCTGCTCGCCCTGTTGGTTGGATCTGCCTTTTTGATCTGGTCGCTCATCGAGAGCCGTGAACAAGCTGAGGAGCTGAGCATGGCCAAGATCGAGTTGACCAGCGAGCTGAACGAATTGATGATCCGATACGACGACCTGGAATTGGCCAACGACAGTTTGATGGATGTGGCCGATGCGCAGAGAATGTATATGCGCGCGACCATCGACTCGATCAACCGATTGACCGGCCTGGACAAAGCCGCACTGGATCGACTCAAAAAAAGGGTTTATCGATTGCAGGTAGAGAAAGCCAGGATGATCGGACAATTGGATTCGCTGTCTGCTCACGTGCAAAAACTGGAGAAAGAAAAGGCGCTGGCCGAGCTGAATTTGCAGACGGAAAGGGAAAAGACCCGACAGCTAGCAAAAGATCAAAAGCTCATGGAGCAGACCATCGCCATGGGCTCCATGCTGACGGCCACCTCCGTCAAGACAGGCGCCATCAAGCGCTGGAGATCCGGTAAGGAAAGTACGACCCGTCGGGCACGAAGAGCAGATGAGATCAAGGTGTGTTTCACGATCGGGAAGAACACCATCGCTCCAGCAGGGGAGAGGGAGGTGTTCATTCGGGTCACCACCCCTCAGAATACCGTACTCAGCATTGCTGACTCTTCGTCCGAAAAGTCCTTTGTGACAGACGGTACGGAATTGCTGTTCTCTGCACGGAAGCTCGTCGACTATCAGGGAGAGGCCATCAGCAACTGCATCTACGTGGCACGGGAGAACTTCGAGAAAGGCAGCTACAGAGTGGAGCTGTACACCGAGGAATACATGATCGGTTCAGATCGTTTCGAGCTTCGCTAAAACAGGGCCTTGAGTTGCATGCTGCCAATGTGAATGATTGGGTTGCCCATCGTTTTTCGCCCGTCGTATCGCAGGTTCAACTGCACGAAATCGAACAGCTGTCGTTCCCAGGTGATGTTCCAAAGGACATTGTCTCCACTGGCCAGGCCCTGAAGCATTTCGTAGCCGACGGGCGAAAGAGGGTTTCCGGAGAAATCGTTGGAGCGGTATTCGAGACTGCAGTTCAGGTTTGAACGCCCGCTCAGGCTGTATTGGATGTTGAGATTCTGGCGCAACGACACAAGGGATTCAGGTCCTGAGCTATTCGTGCTCTCAGAGAATCCTGTCTGGGACCGAAGGTTGAATTCCGGGCCGAATTGCCAGCTGAGTTGCAATTCCACTTCTTGTTTTTGAAGCTTGTAGTTCCGCTCTGTGAAACCGGGCGTGAACAGTCCCTTTTCCTCCAACTCCATCCGGGTTTGTCCACTCAGAGCCTCGCTTATCTGCGATCTGAGGATCAGACGGTGCGTCCTCTGTTCATTTCCCTCGGGGCCATAGGCCTGGATCTGTCTGTTCTTC
>CATILC010000093.1 GCA_949516455.1 Flavobacteriia bacterium
GCAGCGAAAGGCATCAGCAGTTCTAAAAATGCTCCCCACATTGTGGGCGCTTCGAACATTGTCCAGCACCAAGTGAACGGACGATTTTTCAGCCTGAATAAATTCTTCAGTGCTCAGACGGCCCATTTCATGTGTTCTCAGTTTTCTGTCCATAACTTGGCTTTTTTCAAATCGATCAAAGTACTCCTTGGTGGCGAAGAAGGCAACCCCATTGATGGCTCAATACGATGAGATCAAGGCCAAACATCCGGATACCTTGCTCCTGTTTCGGGTGGGCGATTTCTATGAAACTTTTGATAAAGACGCAAAACTATCGTCCAAGATCTTGGGCATCACCCTGACCAAGCGATCGAATGGGGCAGCATCCGACACGGCCCTGGCCGGTTTTCCATTTCACGCTTTGGATACTTATTTGCCCAAACTCATCCGCTCGGGTCTGAAGGTGGCCATTTGCGAACAGCTCGAGGAAGCCACTCCCGGGAAAAAGTTGGTCAAAAGAGGTGTCACGGAATTGGTCTCTCCTGGGGTACATCTCAGGGAGAGTATACTCGAGGAGGATCGAAACAATTATCTGGCTGCATTCTCGGGTGATCAGAGAAAAGGCGCACTGGCCTTTCTGGATTTTTCAACCGGTGAATTCCTTTTGACAGAAGGAACAAAAGACCAGCTGGTTCTGCAGCTGACTGCGCGCCAGCCTCAGGAAGTGCTTCTGGATCGCAAGAATAGAACGAGCTTCCAAGAAGTCTTTGGCACCCAGTGGCTGGAGAGCTACTTACCCGATTGGGTATGCCGTCCGGCTCAGGGCGAGAAGGAATTGAAGGCGCATTTTGGGGTGGAAAACCTAAAGGGCTTTGGCTTGGATACAGAGGCAGAGTCGCTGGCCGCTGCGGGAATGCTCATCCACTATCTGAGATCCAATGGGCATGAACGACTCGACCATGTGGGTCCGCCTTCCATTCTGGGATCCGCCGAATTCATGTGGCTTGACGATTTTACTTTGAGAAATCTTGAAGTGTTGTCCAGTTCAAACCCGGATGGTGTCTCCCTGTTAGAGGTCGTTGACCACGCCTCAACGGCAATGGGAAAACGGAGTATACGGCGCTGGTTGGGCGCTCCATTGCGCCTTCCTGATCGGATCCGTGAACGCCATGAACGTGTGGCTCTTATCGCGGAAGATCCTTCTGGTTCTTCCCGACTGGAGGAAACGCTAAGACCCTGTATCGATCTGGAACGCTCCATCGCCCGACTGGCCACACGAAAGATTCATCCGCGTGAACTTTCTCAGCTTGCCCGTTCACTTTCAGCACTGGAAAAAGGATTTTCTGAGCTCCGTATGCCCTATCTGTTCGATGATTGGTCCTATCCCAGTCCAGCGGTTCATTTTATCGGGCAGACCCTTTCAGATGACCCGCCGGTGCAGATCGGCAAGGAGGAGGTGATACGGATGGGTGTGGATGCTGAGTTGGATGAGTACAGATCACTCAGAAATGACAGCAAGGAGCAGCTGGCCCTTATGTTGGGACAAGAGATCGAGCGCACTGGGATCAGCAGTCTGAAAGTCGGAAACAATCAAGTCTTTGGCTACCATTTTGAAGTTCGAAACACCCATAAGGACAAGGTTCCGGAGCATTGGCAGCGCAAACAGACCCTGGTGGCAGCTGAACGGTATATAACGCCTGAACTCAAGGAATTTGAGGAGCGTATCGTCCAGGCCGAAGTGCGATCTCTGGAGCGAGAACGATTCTTGTTCGATCGGTTGCTGGAGGACCTTGTGCCCCATGTCCGTGATCTTCAGGCCGCAGCGCGCTTCGTAGGCGAATTGGACGGTTGGAATTGCTGGGCCCAGTTGGCGACAAAGAAAAAGTACGTGCGTCCGCAGATGACCGAGGAGTTGGAGGTGGATATAAAGGCTGGGCGACACCCGGTGATCGAGCAGGTTCTGGACAGAGATGCGGTGTACGTTCCCAATGACATCCAGATCGCACAGAATGACCGGCAAATGTTGATGATCACCGGTCCGAACATGGCCGGTAAATCGGCTATACTCCGTCAGCTTGCGCTCAATTGTGTTCTGGCACAAGCAGGATCGTTTGTTCCGGCTAATTCTGCGGTGCTGCCCATCCTGGATCGATTATTTGTGCGTGTAGGTGCTTCAGACAATATTTCGAGAGGCGAATCCACCTTTATGGTAGAGATGCTCGAGGCAGCCAATATTTTGAACAACCTACAAGGGAGGTGTTTGGTCCTTCTCGATGAAATAGGTCGCGGAACGAGTACATATGATGGGGTATCGATCGCCTGGGCGATGGCATCCTTCCTTCACGAACATCCGGCCCGTCCGCTTTGCCTGTTCGCCACGCACTATCACGAACTGAATCAAATGGCCGAAGAGTATCCGCGGATCCAAAATATGAATGTGGCGGTTCGGGAGGAGGGGGAAAAGATCCATTTCCTAAGAAGGCTTCAGGAAGGTGGAAGTGCCCACAGCTTTGGCTTGCATGTGGCCCGAATGGCGGGGATGCCCCAATTCGTCTTGAGTAAAGCCCAGCAGGTGCTCGCTCAATTGGAAAAGAGTCGTTCGGCTTCAGCAGATGAGCCTGTAGGAGAAAGCCAGAAAGGGGAGTGGCAGATGAGCATGATCCAAATGCAGGATCCGCTTCTTGAAGAGATCCGCTCGCAATTGAATCAATTGGACGTGAACAATCTGACGCCGATCGAAGCATTGATGATCTTAAAAGAACTTCAGCTCAAGACCGATCAAAGCTGAATGGTGCTTTGGCGGAAAACCTCATTTCCGCTACATTTGTCGCTCTTTGGAAATTTTGCGAAAGTAGCTCAGCTGGTAGAGCACGACCTTGCCAAGGTCGGGGTCGCGGGTTCGAATCCCGTCTTTCGCTCTAAGCCGATCCGCAGAGGTCGGCTTTTTTAATGCATCTCACGGCCGGCTCGGGTGGTGAAACTGGTAGACACGCGGGACTTAAAATCCCGTGGGCATAACAGCCCGTACGGGTTCGATTCCCGTCCCGAGCACAAAGCAGATTAAGCAATAAACGACTCGAATCTGTAAAGCGAGTTATCCGCGGTCTTCCAGTGGGGGAACGAAATTCTTGGTACGCAGCCTGCGAAAATAGGC
>CATILC010000094.1 GCA_949516455.1 Flavobacteriia bacterium
CGCAAGAAATTAGAAGGAAATGAATGAATTCTTGACTGCCTTGGGCGACTTTTTTGAATGGACCTTCACCATCCTGCCTGTTTTGAACAACGGCCCCAATGTGTTTTTCATTCTTGTCATCACGGGGTATTTCTTCTATTGGATGGGGCAGATGCGCAAGCACCAGCGCGCCGGCGAAAAATAAACGTCCTCAGAGCCCAGAGCCGATATCTCGTCGGTACTGCATGCCGTCGAATTCAATTTCTCCGATGGCGGCATAGATATTTTCCAGGCAGTCGCTCAGACGGCCTCCCAAGGCGTTGACCGCCAGCACCCTTCCTCCACTTGTCACGAGCTTGCCCGATTCGTCATGGGCGGTTCCTGCATGGACCACACGCACATTGGGCCCGAGACCACTCAGTGAGATCGCCTTTCCTTTTTTGTACGAACCAGGATAGCCTTTGGAAGCCACGATCACAGAGGCAGAATGCGCTTCCTTCTGGCCAAGAGCGGCAGGCGCATTTCCATTTGCAAGATCCCACATGGCGGCCAGAACATCCCCTTCGGTCCTCGGCAGGATGGACTGGGTTTCGGGGTCGCCCAACCGCACATTGTATTCAATGACAAAGGGCTCGCCTTCCACTTCGATCAAGCCGAAGAAGAGAAAGCCCAGAAAGGGCAAATTTTCTTTTTTCAACCCATTCAGCGTGCGTTGAACAATGCGTTCCTCCACTTTGGCCCGAAGCGTTTCATCGAGGAAGGGAACAGGTGAAATGCTTCCCATCCCGCCGGTGTTCGGCCCTACATCCCCTTCGCCAATGCGTTTGTAGTCTTTTGCAGAAGGCAGCCACACGGCGTCTTCGCCATTGGTCATCACAAATACACTGAACTCTCTTCCTTTTAAAAAGGCTTCGATCACGACGGTTTTTCCCGCCGCTCCGAACGCTCCGCCCATGAGTTCATCCAAAGCCTGTTCGGCCTCGTCAATGGTCTCGGTGATGATCACTCCTTTGCCAGCGGCCAGCCCGTCGGCTTTCAATACAAAGGGGGGATTTACCTCTCGGAGGTATTCTTTGGCCAGCTGTTTCTGAGGGGCACGGAAACTTCTGTATGCAGCGGTGGGGATCTGGTTCCTGTACATGAACTCTTTTGCGAAATCCTTGCTCCCTTCCAGCTGAGCCCCGGCTTGTTTGGGCCCGAAGAAACAGCGCCCACTCAGTGCCCCTGATTCCAGCAGACGGTCGTGCAATCCATCGACCAGGGGCCGCTCCGGACCGGACACGATCAGGTCGATCGCATTTTCTTCCAGGAATCGCCCAAGAGCTTCCACATCTCCCAGATCGAGGGGTACATTCTCCGCACATTCTCCGGTCCCCGGGTTTCCAGGACTGCAATACAGCCGGTCGCAAAGCGGGCTCTCGGCGATTTTCATGGCCATGGCATGTTCCCTTCCGCCGCTGCCGATCAATAGAATGTTCATTGCCCAGAATTTTACGCAAAGGAACACACGGCGACCGACAAGATGAAGGCCTTGTTTTGCACAAGGTATCTTTGATTCATGGCTTCGGAGCATGTACAGAGCATCCTTAAGGTCCTACCCGACAAGCCCGGGATCTATCAGCATTTGGATAAGGACGGACGCATCCTCTACATCGGAAAGGCCAAGAGCCTCAAAAAGAGGGTTTCCTCTTATTTCAACAAGAACCTGAGCAGCGGTCGGACACGGGTCATGGTTCAAAAGATCGCGGATATCCGGACAGTGGTCACCCAGAATGAACTCGAGGCGCTGCTGCTGGAGAACAGCCTGATCAAAGAACATCAGCCACGATACAATGTCAACCTGAAGGACGACAAAACCTATCCCTGGATCGTCATCAAAAAAGAGCGCTTCCCCCGAATTTTTTATACGCGAAAGAAGATCGAGGACGGCTCGGAATACTTCGGACCATATCCTTCGGTCAAAGTCATGAAGGCGGTTCTCGAACTCGTTCGGCAGATCCACCCTATAAGGAACTGCAAATTGAACCTGAGTGCATCGGCCATAGAAGAAGGAAAGTTTCAGAAATGCCTGGAATACCATATTGGCAATTGCCTTGCCCCCTGCGAAGCTTTACAAAGCGAATCGGCCTATATGCACGAGATCGATCAGGCGCGCAAGATCATCAATGGCAAGCTGGGGGAAGTAAAGCGCATGTTGGGGGAACGAATGAAGGAGGAAGCCGCTGCCATGCGCTTCGAACAAGCGCAGAAGATCAAAGAAAAGGTGGAACTCCTTGAGCAGTATCAGGCCCGCAGCACAGTGGTCAATTCTTCGATCAGCGATGTCGATGTGTTCTCCGCCGTGGTGGACGCTCAGTTTGGGTATGTCAATTACCTCAAGGTAGTGGACGGAGCGATTTTGCACACACACACGCTTGAATTCCGGAGGAAACTGGAGGAGACCGAGTCTGAATTATTGGCTTTGGCCATCCCCGAATTGCGCAGGCGATTTGGTTCTGGTTCCAAAGAGATATTGATAAGTCATGAAGTGGGGATCGAATTGGACGGGGTGAACATCCATCGGCCTCAGCGGGGAGACAAGAAAAGACTGGTGGACCTCAGCATCAAGAATGTGCGGTATTTCCGTTTGGAAAAACTCAAAAGCATACAGATCACCGATCCGGAAAGACATGTGGAGCGTGTGATGGAACAGATGCGAACCGATCTCAGGCTGGATGTCCAGCCCAGACACATCGAGTGTTTTGACAATTCCAACTTCCAAGGAAGTGAGGCCGTTTCTGCTTGTGTGGTCTTCAAGAATGGAAAGCCGGCCAAGTCGGAATACCGGCACTTCAATGTGCGCACCGTTGATGGACCCGATGATTTTGCCACCATGAAGGAGGTCGTTCTCAGGCGCTACAAAAGACTGGAGCAAGAGGGTTTGGACCTGCCACAGCTCGTCCTGATCGACGGAGGAAAGGGACAGCTTTCCGCTTCTTTGGCGGCCCTGCAGGAATTGGGCCTGTCAAAGACCATTCAAGTGATCGGCATCGCAAAGCGGCTGGAGGAACTCTTCTTTCCTGGAGATCCCATACCGCTCTATTTGGACAAGCGTTCCGAGACCCTGCGCATCCTGCAGCAACTCCGAAATGAGGCGCATCGCTTTGGCATCACCCACCATCGGAACCGACGCAGCCGCAGCATGCTGTCCAACAGTTTGGAGCGAATTGACGGAGTAGGACCGAAAACCGCTGAGCGCTTACTGCGTACCTTCAAGAGTATCGACCGGCTCAAGCAGGCCGAAAGGCAGGAAGTGGAAGAGTTGGTCGGAAAGGCACAGGCAAAAAAGATCATGGACCATCTACTGAGCAATGAAGAAAGCTGATCGCATTTGGACACTTCTGCTGTTGCTGCAGACGATGGTATATGCGCAGCCTCAGGAACCCCGAGTGGGCCTTGTTCTCAGCGGAGGCGGGGCAAAAGCCCTCGCCCATGTGGGCCTTCTTCGGGTATTGGAAGAAGAAGGCGTACGACCAGATTTCGTGGCAGGTACTTCAATGGGGGCGGTCATTGGCGCGTTGTACGCCATTGGTTACACCCCGGATCAGATCGAAAGAGAAATGTACCGCGTGGATTGGGAGGCCATTGTATTGAACGACCGCCCGAGAAGCAGCCTTTCTTTTCTTGACAAAGGGTCCGAGGAGCGGTATCTGCTCAGTTTTCCCATGAGGGGATGGACGCCGACCTTGCCCGACGGCATCAACTACGGGCAGCGGATCATCAACGAATTGGACCGGCTCACCATCGGCACCCATGATATCCGGGATTTTAGTGAATTCCCTATTCCTTTTGCTTGTCTGGCTACCGACCTGGAAACAGGAGAAGCCGTGGTCCTCGATACCGGATATCTGCCCGATGCCCTAAGGGCTACGAGCTCTTTTCCGAGTTTGTACAGCCCTTATGAAATCAATGGCCGCCTTCTTGTGGACGGGGGTTTGATCGAAAACCTACCGATCCAATTGCTCAAGACCAAAGACGTCGACCACATCATCGGTAGCGATGTACAGAGCATTTCGCACAGCAGAGAGGAGTTGAACAGCGTATTCAATGTACTCGATCAGATCAGTGGTTTTGTCAATGCCAGAAACCACCGCAGGGATTCTGCAGAGGCCCTCTTCATTGTTCGGCCTGACATCCCCGGAGCAGGGGTGACCACTTTCGAAATGATGGACTCCATTTTTAGCGCGGGCTATCGGGAAGCTTCGCGTTACCGCGCACAGATTAGAGCGATCGGAAAACCACGAACAGAAATTCCGCTGAAACCCATGCATCAGCGTGCGAGGCGGGACAGTCTCTTTTTGAATCAGGTACACATTCCGCCTTCCGAATTGGCTTCGTTCGGGTTGATCAAAAGAAAACTGGGACTCCGGACGGGTCGGGAGAGCAGTGATCAGGACTTGGTCAATGGAATGAACAGGCTGTGGGGCACACAGCTCTATGCCACCGCTGACTTCAAACTTTTGCCTTCCCCAGGCAAGGAGGATGCATTCGATCTGCATTTGCGCCTTAAGGAACGCAGGTATCTACAACAGATTCGTCTGGGGCTTCATTACGACGACGACTTTCAGACAGCCGTACTCTTGAATTATACGCGCAGAAATCTTCTTTTCACCAACTCGAAACTATCGTTGGATGCAGCTGTGGGTGTCAATCCACGATTGTGGCTGGAGTATACCGTGGACCGGGAATTCATTCCGACCGTACGCCTTTCATTTCGTTCCCATCGATTCAAGATGCCCCTGTACATCAACCGGAAGCTCGAATCGGAAAAAGTGTATCTGGATTACTCCTTGTCAGCGATGCTCCAAAGTGTGGCAGCTGACCGACTTCTTGTGGCAGGTGGGATACAGATCGAGGGGGTCGATCTGGGAACGACCATCAGCGAAGTATTTCCAGAGGCCGTTTACCAGAATTATGTGAATTATTTCGCTCTGCTCGAACTGGATCTATTGGATAAAGGAAGTTTTCCGAGTAAGGGATCTTCATTCAAAGGAAACTACCGCGTGATCACGACCACAGAGGAATACCGTTCTGGGCTTGAGCCGACTTCTGTGCTGGGCGCGGAATTGCTGCAGGTTGTTCCGCTCTGGGAAGGCAGCAGTATTTATCTGAAGGGCAACCTCATTACCACGATCGGCCCTGATCCCGATTATCAATATGCGGTCTTCCTCGGTGGGCTTGGGCAGAACTACATCAATCAGACGCTGCCCTTCCTGGGCTATCGGTTCATGGAACTGGTCGGACGGAGCGCTGTCGCTTTTGGCGCAGACATCAATTACCAATTCATCCCGAAACACTATCTCGTGGCCCGGGCCAATTTTGGTGCTCTGGAAACTTCATTTAAGGAGCTTTGGAATTCCCAAACCCTGCTCGACGGCTATGGTTTGTCCTATGCCTACGAAAGTGCACTTGGGCCCTTACAACTCACCGTGATGGGATCGACCAATCACGCGGAAATTTATACCTACGTCAGTCTGGGTCATTGGTTCTAACAGCCACAGTTCTGGGTTCAGCGGTAAAACTGCGCAACTTCTTCCAGCGATTTTTTTTCGATGACGGGCACCGTCGCATCCTCTGCCGGATAGCCAAGGGGCAGGAGTAAATACGGCTTTTCATTGGCCGGGCGGTCGAGAAGTGAACTCAAAAAATTCATCGGGCTGGGTGTGTGGGTCAGGGTGACCAGTCCGATCTGGTGGATGGCTGCGATGAGGAATCCGCAGGCGATGCCGACAGACTCCTGTACATAATAGTTCTTCCCCCCCATGGGGTCGACATTCTCCCTGAAGACCACGATCAACCAGGGGGCTGTTTCCAAAAAGGGTTTGTTGGCATCTGTGCCGAAGGGTTCGAGGTCTTTGAGCCAGGAATCAGGTGCCCTGTGCTCATAGAATTCACGTTCTTCTTTTTCTGCTGCCTTCCGGATCTTTTTTTTGAGATCTGTTCCTGAGATGGCCACAAAGGACCAGGGTTGTTTGTTGGCCCCGGAAGGAGCTGAGCTGGCAGTCATGATCAGGTCTTGGATCACCCGCTCCGGAACCTCACGACTGCTGAAAAAACGCAAGCTGCGCCGTTGTTCCATCTGTTCCCGCAATGCCGCACTCTTTGCGAGAAGTTCTGACTCGCTGGGAAGACTCGGTTGGTATGCCTTGTGGCTTTTGTCCTGCGCCTTCATTTCAATGGATCTTCTGAGCGAGCGCTGCGATGGTCTTGCGCGCTCCTTTTCCCTCATAAAGGATTTTGTGTACCGCGCGGGCCACAGGCATTTTCAAGTCCTTATCGGCGCGGATCATCTCGACCAAACGGCTCGCGTAGTAGCCTTCGGCGACCATGTTCATTTCGAGCTGTGCCGACCGTATGGAATAGCCTTTTCCGATCATGGCACCGAACATTCGGTTTCTGCTGAACTGAGAGTAGGTGGTCACCAGAAGATCGCCCAGATACGCCGAATCTGTGATGTCTCGCTTGATGGGATGCACATTTTTAATGAAGCGCTTCAGTTCGCGAACGGCATTGCTCACCAGCACCGCCTGAAAGTTGTCTCCATATCCAAGCCCGTGGCAGATGCCTGCGGCCACTGCGTATACATTTTTCAAAACGGCCGCGTACTCGGTTCCGTAGATGTCATCGGACTGCTCCATCCGGATGTAGTCGCATTCCATGGACCTGCTGATCAATTCGCAGAGCGATTCATTCTCAGAAGCTATCGTTAGATAAGAGAGCCGTTCAAGAGCCACTTCCTCTGCGTGACAGGGCCCGGTCACCACTCCGATCCGGTCCATGGGCACAGAATAGTGGAGATGAAAATATTCCCCGACGATCAGACGCTCATCGGGAACAATGCCCTTGATGGCCGAGACCACTGTTTTTTGGCTAAGATCAAGATCTGGATACTCAGAAAGGCTGCTCTTGAGGAAGGCTGACGGAATAGCGAAGATCAGCAATTCGGCCTCGGAGACTATGTGCTCGAGGTCGTCGTGTACGTCGATCAGTTCAGTCGGTAGCTCTACGCTGCTCAAATAGCGTGGGTTGTGGTGGTACATGCGGATATGGTCCACCTGTTCTTTCGAACGCATCCACCAGCCGACATAATCCAACTGTTCACATAGGATCTTGACGAGCGCAGTGGCCCAACTGCCCCCACCGATAACAGCGATCTTGGGTGCCGTATTCAAAACTGGATGGGAAAGACCATCCGACGTTTGCCTCTTTGAACTTTGACAGATGTTTGCATGCCCTTTTTCAGCCTGCTGAGCGCGCGCATATAGCTCATCATATCGGTCACTCTTTTTTCGTCCAGCTCAACAACGACGTCTCCAGCCAAAAGACCGGCATTGTGGGCCGGTTTGCCCTCTGTCACCCCGTCTATGCGCATCCCTTTTCCGCTGAAGGCGTAGTCAGGAACTACACCGAGCGTTACAGTGAAACGCGGTGCACTGGCTTGATTTTCCTCTGGAGTCGATGTGAATTCGAGCATGACTTCCCGATTCAACTTATCCATCATTCCGAGAATGTAGTCCAGCGTTTTTGTGATGCCTTCGAATTCAATGATCCCTACATCATCGGTCGGGCGATGATAATATTCGTGTGGCCCGGTGAAAAAGTGCAAAGCCGGCACCTGCGCATTGTAAAACGAAGTGTGATCGCTGGGGCCGATACCGCCTTTCGTGGTCTTGATCTTGACTTCTATACAAGGGTTGTGCTTGATGATGCGCTCAAAACTTGAGCTTGTGCCTACCCCGTTGATGATGAGCTTCCCATCTTCTTCCAAATGACCGATCATGTCCATATTGATCATGTAGTCCATGGCTTCTTTTTCGTAGGCGTTTGATTTGATAAAGAAGTTGGAGCCAAGGAGGCCCTTTTCTTCCCCAGAAAAAGCAATGAAGAGATAATTTTTGTTGGCAAGACCGTCACCGTCCTGAACAGCTGAGAGATGTTCAGCCAAAGCGAGCATGCCCGCCACACCACTGGCATTGTCGTCCGCTCCATTGTGGATGGCCGGCTCTCCACGGTAAAGTGAGCCTTCCCGGCCCATTCCTAAATGGTCGTAATGGGCTCCGATCACTACGGTCCTTTTTTGTCCACGGTCCAAAAAGCCGATCACATTCTTGGCTGTCAGCACCCTGTCCTCCACTTGCACATTCAGCTTGATCTTCGTCTTACGCATCAGACGTTTCGCCTCCTCCTTATTGGCCACGAAAACGACGGGGATGCCCATGTTCAGTCGTTTCCGGAATTTTCTTGGAAGGCTGCGGGAACCTTCGGGATCGATGAGAACGATGGCGGCAGCGCCCTTTTCTTTTGCCAGCTCAATTCGGCCGCTGAGGTCTTCGTAGCGCGAGAATTCCGAGTGTGGGTGAATGCCATCGGGCGAAGAAATATTCAGCGCCACGGCCTTCTCCTCGATCTTGAGGCCGGCGTAATCGTCCCGACCAAGCTCGGGCGCGACGATACCGAACTCCACGTAATAACACTTGCCCTTGTAGGACCCGTTTTCTGTGTATTGGGTCGGGTAATAGGTGCTGTCCGAAACAGCCCATTGGTTGCGGCGGATTTTCAGGAAGTTTCCTTCCTTCATCTGGATGCCATCCATAATGGGGAATTCCTGAAAGAAAGATCCACCGTGAAGCGGAGTGACCTTGCTGTTTATAAAGGCGTTCTTGATGTATTCTGCAGCCAGCTGTTCGCCTCGGGTGCCTGGATGCCGCCCACGAAGTTCATCTGAGGCGAGGTAGGTGATGTGCTGCCGTATTTTTTCGTTCAGGTAGCTGATGGACGGCGGGCAGTCAACAGATGCATCGGAACTGCGCTCCGCGGGTGCACTTTCCGAGATCGGCGTTATGACGCCGTTCATACCCGGGGTGACGGGACGTCCTTTTTGTCCGGTGAGGAGCAGCGAATAAAAAACAAAGGGAATGAGCAGTGTAAGGCGCTTCATTTCTTGAGGTTTCGAGTGAAACGCAAAGATAAGGTCCATCTTACGTGAACGGCCCCGATTACCTTTGTTTCGTGAAGGCGTTCAAACAGTTGGCCGGTCAGACGGCATTGTATGGCTTGCCAAGTATCCTGGGTCGATTGTTGAACTTCCTGCTTGTGCCTCTGCACACAGCCGCCATGACCCAGCAACAATTTGGAGTGGTGACCGATCTCTATGTATGGGTCGCGGTGTGTATCGTTCTGCTTACTTACGGAATGGAAACGGCCTTTTTCTACCACGGAGCGGATCCAGAACGAACGGATGGCGTCTTCCGAACAGCACTGGGTTCTTTGATCATCAGCACGCTCCTCTTCTATGGCCTTTTCGAATGGAACATTCACTCTGTGGGTTCGGCGCTCCGATATGAGGGGCATCTCGGATACCTGCGGTGCATGGTGTGGATCTTGTGCCTGGATGTGCTGGCCGCCCTTCCCTTCGCTCGATTGAGACTGAGTGACAAGGCCGCTCATTTTGCCGCCATCAAATTCGCGCTGATCGGAACGAACATTCTGCTCAACCTCCTTCTCTTCGATGCAGTGCCAGGTCTTGAAGGAATGAACAACTTTTTGCCGGTCGCTTTTCAGCAAGATCCAGTGGCCTATGTGCTCGCGGCCAACCTCTGCGCCTCCGGGGTGATGACGCTGCTTTTGTTGCCGCAGTGGCGTCTCCTGCTTCGTCGATGGAATTGGGACAGGGGTCAATGGATAAGCATGATGTCTTATGGATTGCCTCTGATGCTTGCGGGTCTGGCAGGGATCGCCAATGAACTGGCCGATCGACAGTTCATCAAATATCTGCTTCCCGAGCATCAGGCCATGGCCGACTTGGGCGTCTATGGAGCGGTCTACAAGCTCTCTATTTTGCTCGTCCTTTTTGTTCAGGCCTATCGCTATGCAGCAGAGCCTTTTTTCTTTCGGATGAATACTTCGGGAAACGGCAAAGAGCTGAACGCTCGTGTACTGCTCTATTACACTGTTTTTTTAGGCGGTCTGTTCATTGCTTTGAATGCCGCGCTTCCCTGGGCACAGCACTTCATCGATGAAAAATTTTGGATCGGATTGAGTGCGGCGCCGGTCTTGTTTGCCGCCAATTATGTGCTCGGATTGAATGCGCATCTGTCGATCTGGTACAAACTGGAGAACAAGACCTGGTATGCAGGAGTCGTTACGGGAACAGGACTTTTGGTCACCGTGGCGCTCAATCTTTGGCTCATCCCAAGGATGGGCTGGATGGGCGCGGCCTGGGCCACCCTATGCGCATATTCGGCCATGGCCTCGCTGAATGCTGTTCTCGGAACCACAAAAGCCAAGATTCCCTATGATTGGCCCCGCCTCGCGGGCTATTTCACTTCGGCGATCGCACTCGGCGCAGCGGCATGGTGGTGGCAGCTGCAGCATGGAATGTCGGCGCTCATTTTTGTGCTGCCCTATCTCTTGATCATCCTTATTTTCGAACGCAAGAACTGGCAAAAATGGAGCACACCAACGCAGTGAAAGTGCGTGTTGTCCGCTCGGGAAACCAACCCCTCCCGGCCTACAAGACCGAGCTTTCTGCAGGGATGGATCTGCATGCAGATCTTCAAACACCAGTTGTAATCGGCCCTCTGGAGCGGACACTCGTTCCTACTGGGCTCTCCATCGAACTTCCCGCTGGGTTTGAGGCGCAGGTGCGTCCACGGAGTGGCCTCGCACTGAAGAAGGGAATAGGTGTGCTCAATTCGCCCGGAACCATTGATGCAGATTACCGAGGCGAGATCTCCGTGATCCTGGTCAACCTTTCGGATGCAGATTACGAGATCGCTCCAGGAGAACGCATTGCACAAATGGTCGTGGCGCCCCATTCAAGAGTGGAATGGGCAGAAGCCAAAGAACTGGGTGAAACCGAAAGAGGTTCCGGTGGATTTGGAAGCACCGGAGTCAAATCCTGAGAAATACAGACGTCTAATCACATCAACAGAAAAACCCACAACATGAAGATCATTGTTCCCATGGCGGGAAGAGGCACGCGCATGAGACCCCATACACTGACCACACCCAAGCCATTGATACCCATTGCCGGCAAACCGATCGTTCAAAGGTTGGTCGAAGACATCGTTTCAGTATGCGGTCAAAAAGTGGATGAGGTGGCCTACATCATTGGCGATTTTGGACAGCAGGTTGAACAGGAGTTGTTGGAGATAGCAAAGTCTCAGGGTGCCAAAGGGAGCATCTATCACCAAGATGTGGCGCTGGGAACAGCACACGCCATTCTGTGTGCGAAGGAAAGCCTGGAGGGCCCTGTTGTGGTGGCATTTGCAGACACTTTATTCCGTGCAGACTTCTCCCTGGACACAGCTTCGGATGGAGTCATTTGGACGAAGAAAGTGGAGGATCCCCGGCAGTTCGGCGTCGTACAGAAGAACAGCGAGGGAGTCATCACCGATTTCGTGGAGAAGCCACAGGAGTTCGTTTCCGACGAAGCCATCATCGGCATCTACTATTTCGGCGATGGGGCGAACCTGCGAAGCGAACTGCAGTACCTGATCGACAACGACATCAAGGACAAGGGAGAGTATCAGATCACCGACGCTCTGCAGAACATGAAAGCCAAGGGCAAGCGGTTCACTTCGGGCACGGTGAACGAATGGATGGACTGTGGCAACAAGAACATAACGGTGGACACCAATTCAAAGATCCTTGAATTCGTCAAGGACGAAGAAGAACTCCAGGCCAGTGATGTCGTGTTGGAAAACAGTACGATCCATCCACCCTGCCATATTGCACCAGGGGTTGTTTTGCGCAATAGTGTGGTGGGGCCAGGCGTTTCGATCGGGCAGGGAAGCAGCCTTGAAAACGTGCAGGTCGAACACAGCATCATCGGTGCAGAGTCCGAACTCGGTCATGTGCGTCTCAAGCAATCCATGATCGGCAACAAGGTGCGGTTCGATGGGCGCTTCACAAATGTGAGCATAGGAGATTTCAGCACGCTTGAGAAATAGGAAATTAGGAAGGCGAATACGCAAGCTATTGCTGGGAACAGCGGTGTTTCCACTTCTTGTCGTGGGACAAAGGCCCATGGAGAAGGATCCGGACGCCGATTTCAAGGCTGCTTTTTGGGAAGCCCAAACGCTTAAGATCACTGAACGAGACCGCGCGGCCCTTGCGGCCTTTCAAAGATGCGACAGCATACGGCCTGATCAGGCCATGGTCCTTTCTGAACTGGCGCGCCTGAGTCATGAACTGAAAGATCCGTCCGCAGCGATGGATTATGCTCAACGAAGTCTGGTTGCTGAAGGAGTCCGCGACTGGCATTGGGAAGAGGCGGCCCGCATCCATTACGAGTTGAATCTGCTCGAACCAACGGCCCATATTCTGGAGCGCTATCTGTTGCAGACCATCCCAAAGGCCGGGACCTTCGAGATGCTCGCTGCTGTTTACATGGAGATGAGCGACTGGCCATCCGCTGTCCGTACGCTCGATTCCCTGGAAAAAAAGACGGGCATCACCGAAGTGATCGCCGAACAGAAAAAGCAGCTGTACTTGGAAATGGGCGAACTCGAGAAGGCGATCGAGCAATTGGATCGACTCATTAGAGCCTACCCCGCGGACCTAAGGTACCGCCTTGAAAAGGCAGAAATGTATGCAGCCAATGACCGCCTTGAAGAAGCGCGCGTGCTGTGGGAGGATGTTCTGAAACGCTACCCCGAACAGCCTGTGGCCAATCTGCGTCTGGCCCGTTACTTCCAAGCTCAGGGGGCCTACGACAAATCCTATTCTCGTCTGAAAGTGGCCATGGCCAGCGAAGAACTCGACATCGATGACAAGGTGGCTGTACTGCTCAATATGTACATCCACAGCGAAGGCGACAGTGCGCTAACGGCCGCAACCTTTGAGTTGGCCGAACTGACCGTGCGGTCTGCGCCGATGGATGCCAAATCCTGGAGCGTCAAAGGCGATCTGCACATGCGGGACGATCAGTTCGTTGAGGCCTATGAATGCTTTTCAAAAGCCGTCGAGCTGCCCAATGGGAACAAATACGAGATCTGGGAGCAGATATTGCTCTTGTCCGGTCAGCAAGCGGAATGGTCACGTCTTGAGGGAGACGCAAAGAAGGCCGCCGACCGCTTCCCTGCAGAGCCGTTCCCCCTCTTTATGCTGGGGATGGGGCAGATGCAGTTGAATGCACCCAAGAATGCTATTGACTCCTGGGAAGAAGCCCTCGATCTGTCTTACGGGAAACGCTTCATTCGCGAACAGATATTTACAAACCTCGGACAGGCCTACCATGAGTTGGGCGATCACGGGCGCTCCGACCGGGCTTTTGAGAATGCGCTGAAACTCGACCCCGACAACGCTTTGAGCCTCAACAACTACGCCTACTTTCTGGCAGAACGCGCTGAGAACCTGTCCAAGGCCCTGGAGATGACCATCCGTTCAAACAAGATCGATCCGGATAACCCAACCTATCTGGACACTTGGGCCTGGGTCCATTACCAGAATGCGCAATATCAAGAAGCGCTCGAGAAACAGGAACGCGCAATGGAGCTTTCTAAATATCCGTCGGCCGACTTGTTCGATCATTATGGCGATATTCTCTTTCAACTTGAAAAGACAGAACAAGCAGTGAAGAATTGGAAACGAGCTCTGGAACTTGGGGCAGAGGACCCAGAGAAGATCCGCGAAAAGATCGAGCAGAATGAATTGGAGAAATAAAGCGCATCTATCGGTCGCTTGCCTTCTGCTCTTGTTCGCCTGTGGACCGAAAAAGCCACTCATTCAGCCACCAGAATCGACAGAGGATGCAGCGGAAGGAGTGGAATTCTTGAGCACCCGTGCTTTCCGACCGAATGAATTGAAGGTTGAGGCGAGAGCAGTTCTCGAAGAACCAGATTCGCGCACTGATTTCAATTTGGAGATGCGGCTGCTTCACGACAGCCTCATCTGGATGCAGCTTTCTGATCCATTCCTCGGATTCCCACTGATGCGCGCGGTGATCTCAGTCGATCGCTTTGCGATGGTCAACCGATTGGAGGGCACCTATTTTGAAGGAGATGCGCGCGGGCTGGATCAGCTATTGGGAATGAGTTTGCCATTCCAGTTGCTTCAGGATGTATTGCTCGGTAATTTTCCGACAGATGTCTTTGCAACGGCCACAACAGGCGTGCAAGACGGCAAGGCCTGTCTGATCCCTTCAACAAGCCCACTTCAAGATGGTGGCAGCATTCATGACATCTGTTATTTCTGGGAGATCGGCCGTCCATATACGTATCATCTGAAGGCAGCCGGGTATGAAGAAGAAGCCTTCGTTAAGTATGGACGGTATGCCGAAAACAAGGGGTTTCATTACCCAACAGAGATCCAGTTGGAGGCGCGCGGCCAACAGCCTGTCCGCCTGCGCCTGCGCATAAAAAACGTTGAACAAGGCCCGCAGCATTTCCCCTTTAAGATACCTTCGTCGTACAAGCCGATCGAATGATGTACCGCCTTTTGACTCTCTGCTGCGCTTTGCTTGTGGCGAGTGGTCTTGGTGCGCAAAGTCGTGAGAAGGACGAACTGCAACGGAAGAAGATCCGGCTGCAAGATGAGATCGAGCTCGCCAATTCCATACTTCAGGAGACCCGCGAAAACAAGGAAATGAGTGTGAGCCAAGTGCAGGCGCTCATGCAAAAGATCGCGATCCGTGAACGGCTCGTTCGAACCATGCAGAAAGAGGTGGAATGGATCCAGGAGGATATGGAGGAGATCGAGGAGCGCATCCAAGGGCACAACGTTCGCATCGAAAGGCTGAACAATGAATACGCCAGTATGATCCGTGGCGCAAGAAGAAGCCAAAGCCATGTCAGCAGGTTGATGTTCATTCTGTCATCAAAGAATTTCAATCAGGCGATCAAACGGCTGGAGTACATGAAGCAGCTGGCCGAACACAGACGCAGGCAGCTCGAGCGCATCAGAGAAGAACAAAAAGCATTGGAGGAAGACCTCAAGATTTTGAAAGAGACACAGAG
>CATILC010000095.1 GCA_949516455.1 Flavobacteriia bacterium
ATCTGGCAAAAGGCCGTGGCGTCGTCCTTGGTGTCCACTGAATGTAGTCTGAGTAATGCCGAGTCCATCTGCAGCCGATGGTGTTCGGCACCTACGATGTTCAGATCGAATTGAATGTTGTGGCCCGCAATCACCTGCGCCTTGGCCAGACTGGACTCGAAAGCGGCGAGCACCTCCTTTAGCGGCCGTCCATAAGTGGTGGCACGTTCCGTGGAGATACCGTGGATCTTCTCAGAATTGTAGGGAATGGTGAAACCATCCGGGCGAACGATCATGTTCTGTACCTCGATCAGAGCGCCCTGCGCATCGTGCAGCTGCCAGGCCAGCTGAACAAGGCGGGGCCAATTGGCTGAATCACTGAGTGGAGCGTTGAAATTTTTCGGAAGACCGGTGGTCTCCGTATCGTAGATGAGAAACATAGTACAGACAGAAATAGCTGCGATCGATCACAGCCTATCGAATGTAAAAAAGATCATCGCTGAGTGGGTGGTCAGGTGGCTTCCTTTTTCAACAGATCGCCCTCGGAAGGCCAGTACGTCCTTAGCTCAGTCGGATGCCCGATCCAGCAGATTTTGAGGGATCTTCTTGGTGGCCTCTGCACCGAGTTCACGAAGCCGTTCCATTCGTCCGATCACCGTGCCGCCCCTTTTGGGGCTTTCGATCAGTTTGTTCATGGCGGCTGCGTATTCGTTCTTGGCATCGTCCATCTTTTTGCCGACCTGCAGAAGGTCTTGAGTGAACCCAACGAATTTGTCATAGAGTGCACCGCTCTCCCGCGCGATATCACGTACGTTCCTACTCTGATTCTCTTGCTTCCAGATATAACTCACGGTCCGCAGTGTGGCCAGCAGTGTGGACGTGCTCACGAGCACCACGTTCTTGTTCAGTGCCCTTTCAAAAAGACGGGGTTCTTCATTCAGTGCCAAATGAAGGGCGGGTTCTATCGGGACGAACATCAAAACATAATCAGGTGTGTGAATGCCGTCGACTTTTTGATAGTTGCGTCCGCCAAGATCATCGATGTGGTTCTCGATCGCCTTGGTATGGGCTTTCAATGCGCTTTTGCGTTCATCCTCCGACCGGCCTTCATCCAGGGTGCGGTCATAGTCCACCAAACTCACCTTGGCATCGAGGATGAGGTGTTTGTCATCGGGGAGTCGGATCAGATAATCCAAACGCTGTTTCCGGCCGTCTTCGTTGTCATGGGAACTCTGTGCCTCGTAGTGGATCTTTTCCTGCAGCCCGGCGGCATTCAAGATGGCCTCGAGTTGCATCTCGCCCCAATCGCCCTGCAGCTTTTTATCGCCTTTCAGCGCATGGGTGAGTCGGAGGGTGTCTTCGCTCATCTGTTTGCTGGTCTTGACAATGTCTTCGATCTGCTGCTTGAGCGCTGCTCCGTAGGCCACCTGCTCCTTGTTGTTCTGCTCGACCTTGGCTTCAAAGGACTTCAGTCGGTCTCTGAGTGGATTCAGTAGCTGACCGACTTTCTCCTCATTCATTTTGATGAATTTCTCACTCTTTTCGTCCAGTATCTTGTTGGACAGATTCTCGAATTCCTTTTGGAAGCGTTCCTCCAGGTCGATCAATTGTTTTTCCTGTTGCGTGAGTTTTTCCCGTAAACGTTCCTGTTCGCTTTGCGCCGTTTTGAGCAGGCCTTCTTTTTTGATCAGTTCGTCCTGGCGTTCGTCCAGTTTTTTCTGCAGCTGCTGGAACAATTCCTTGTCCACGCTTCGCTGTTCCAGCTGATCATAACGCTCCTGCAAAGCATCCCTTTCGGACCGGCGCACCCAATCCTCGGATGGCGAGCCGCCAGCTCCTTCACTTTTCCCCGATCTCGAACGCGCGATGAAAAAGCCCAGGCCCGATCCGGCTGCTACGAGCAATATCCAGAGGAATTCATTCATTCTTCTTCCCTTTTGGTTTCTTCCAATACGCCTTCCAGAAAGCCTTCGATCATCGTGCCGATGCTTTCGATCTCTTCCCCGATCTGACGCGCCCCATGCTTCATTCGGATCATGCTGTAGCGCCCGAGTACCTTGCCCAATTCTCTTTGCTCTTCCTCGCTGAGGTGGATGCCCTCTTGTTGTTCCGCCACCGATGTCCAGTAGCCAAGTAGCGAGTCCTTTTCCGTCCATTCAAGCGAACCGTAGCCGTCGCCCAGGCTGTCCGCTTCTTCGACGATGCTGAGCAATTCCTTTAATGCGGTCTCAACCTCTTGTTCGGGGCTGAGCGCGATCTGGCATTGGGCGATCGAGAGAGCGATCAAGAGAAAAAAGAAGTTGCGCATGGGGTGCATCATAAAGGCTGTGCGCCTGAAAATGAATGTACACTTTTTGTCAACCAGCTGCGCACTTCCTCTGGATGATCTCTCCACAAAAGATGCCCGGCTTTTGGTAAGATATCCGCATTCAAATGCTGCTTCTGTGGAAAGATCGGATCTCTGGCGCCGTGGAGGCGGAGGGCTTCTGTTGGTGTTTCCAGCCGTGCAGTGACACTTTGCCTGAGCGCCCAGTGGTAGGTTCTGGCGTTCACCTTTTTTATGTATTTCCTCAGTGCCAGGCCTTCTCTGCCTGCCAGGCCGGCACCACGCAGCATCCAGCTTTTCAGCCTTTCTGGAGAGAGTACGCGAAGAAGTGGAGGGATCAACGGAATTCTGAGCAGCGGATGCAACTCTCGTCGGTGCAGTCCGCAGGACATCAGCAGAAGAGGTATTTCGTTTTTTGCAGCCCGCTGGTAAGCCACGGCCATGATGCCACCAAAAGAAAGTCCGAGCAGTGCATCGCAATTTTCCATCGAAGAAAATTCGGGTCTGCTGCAGTAAAGTTCCAGAGACTCATCCTTCTCAGGTATGGGCCATTCGGGATAAAGGGCCTGCCACCCTTCAGGAAGCAAAGGGTCGAGGAGGTGTTCGTCTCCGCCCATTCCAAGGAATACGCCGACGACGGGCACTTTATATACGCTTCATCTGTTGCTTGAGCATCTTCACCTGCTCATTGAGCATGCCGCGTTCGTCCAGTTCTTTCACCTGAGACATCAGCACCATGGCTTCTCTTTTCTTTCTCTTGGCGATGGCGATTCCGGCGAGATTGAGCTTGGCCATGGCCTGGTCGTGCTTCATTCTGAGTCCGGTGTTCAGTGCTTTTCGCATCAGCGATTCGCTCTTGCCCATATTGGTCTGCGAGCGCATCAGTCCATTGAGGAAATAGTAATAGGCTTCCTGTCCCTTGGTCAAACTTTCCTCAGGCTTTTTGATGCCGTCCAGTATTTTCTGTGCCCTGGGGAATTTATTCTTTCTGATGAACCAGAAGGCCAGGAGGATGCGCTCATTCCGGAAATAGCTCAGCAGTATGACAAGGCTCAAAAGAATGAGGCTGATGCCATTGCCGATGGCACCGTCCACGAATTGCCAAATGGCGATGCC
>CATILC010000096.1 GCA_949516455.1 Flavobacteriia bacterium
CCCGACCCGAGCAGCCGATCGAACCCGACACTTACCTTCCTTCTGACAAAGACCTGGAAGTCTTCCGGAGCTATATGGACGATTCGCCCTTTCAATTCACCACACGGACCGACATTGTGATCGAGCGCTTGGAAGAAATCGCCCAAAGAGAGGATTTCAACTCATTTCAAGACGACATTGAGCAGCTCAAGGGGCAATTCCAGCTCAAAAAAGGAAAAGAGTTCGAACGGCATAAAGAGCGGATCCGGCAGGAACTGGGCAGTCGGATCGCCATGCGGTACGGCTACGACCGTGGTCAGGTCATTTTCAATCTGAGGTTCGATCCGGTCAGTCAGAAAGCAATTGAACTGCTCAATGACCATGCAGCCTATAATTCCATATTGGGTGTCCAATAGAACGAGGAGCCGATGGATGTGATCCGAAAATGGTTGTATCTGATCGGAGCCATTTGGTTTGTTCTCAACCTCCCTTTTCAGTTCGACTTTCCGCCCACTGCGCTCGGCCTCATGGTCTTTGGCCTGGGCTGGATCCTCCGGCGCGATTGGCGGTCATTTTTCAGAAGCTGCCTGAGCAATCCACCCTGGCTGATGGTGTTTGCCCTGTTTTGCTGGATCGCCTTTGGCACAACCTACACGGAAAATTCAGCCAAAGGAGCACGGGAACTGGTTCTCAAGATCCCCATGATCGGCTGGCCTCTGGTCCTTGTGGGCATGGAAAGGCGTCTGTCCACCCACCGAACGACCATATTAAAGGCCTTTGTCTGGAGCATGCTGCTCTCCTCCCTCCTTCTCCTTTTTCTGGCCATGAGAGACTTTGTTTTCACTGGGGAATCGACCGTTTTTTTCTACAAAGCGCTTTTTCGCTGGGAGATGGTGCCCATCCATTATTTTGCACTCTTCCTCAGTTTTTCCGCTGCCCTCAGCCTGGACTGGATGCTGCGTAAGCGCAATGAAGAAAAGACCGGAGCCGCTTTGGGCTGGTCCCTTGCCCTCCTGATCTTTATCGGTATGCTCGCGCTTTCGGCCGTGCGCATTCAATGGCTTGTCCTTCCTGTTTTGCTGATCAAGGTCTGGATCGAGCACCTTCGCTCGGACCGCAGCCTCGCTCTTCCTGGAATCCTGCTTCTCCTATTTTCCGTGGCCGCCTTCACCTTGTCACCCTCCGTTCAGAAACGGCTTCAGGAGAGTTTGGTGGAGTGGCGGGCGCGCAATGATAAAATGGATGGTTTCCAGACCAACGAACGCTTTTACCTGTGGTCCCATGGAACAGCTATGATCGCAGAAAGACCCATTCTGGGCTATGGGACCGGAGGCGGCAACGACGCATTGAACCGTTCCTTATTCCAAGAAAAAGCTTCTTTCTGGGACGGAGAAGAGATGCGCCCACTGAATGAACGCCGGTACAATTTCCATTCTGCCTATTTGCAGCATCTGGGAAATCACGGAATACCTGGTCTGCTCCTGCTGCTTTTGATGATTTTGTATCCCTTATTCAAGTACAGGGGAGCGATCGGGCTACAAGGACAATTGTTCCTTTGGGCTTGCCTGCTCAGTTTCACCACGGAATCCATGCTCCAAAGACAGGCCGGCCTTTTCTTTTTCTCATTCTTCTATGCCTGGCTGATCGTCCATCCGGTAGCCGCAGATCTTCATGAGGAAACCGGTGCGCGACGCCGAAGCGAGCGCTGAGCATAGATCGACAGGAGCAGAACAAAACTGGCTTCGAAAAGAAGCATGGAGCCGAACAAAGCCCTTTGTCCACCCGCAGAATGGGCAAGGGAAAAGAGGACCGGCATCAGGAGCAGAAGCAGGATGGAAATACCCGCAGAAGTCCTTTGGGCCTCCAGAGCCAGCAGGAGTTTTTGCAAATGCTGTCTTTGAATGATGAACACTCCAGACCAGACCAGGATGCCATAGGCCAAATGAGCCGACCGACTGCTCTGCCCTGCAGACAAAAGACCCATTATGGGCTGCTCCAAGACCAAGAGCAGGACGGTGAGCAGGATCCCGCCAGAGAACACCAGGGCTGATACATTCCTACGATATTTCAGGAACAGGGCATGACTTTCGGACAAAAGCCTGTTGTACTGAACATAGACCACCGTGGAGAGCAGGGTCCCCGGCAAGCGAAAAGCCTGCATCACTCTGTCCACGACCGAATAATATCCAAACTGAACAGGGCCCAGAAGAAAGCCAACGATCAGAGAAGGCAGAAAACTGAACAGATAAGTACTGATCGGAGTCACTGAAATGGTGGTGTTTCCCTTCAGCCTCTGAACAACAGTGGGCCATGGATTCCATTTTGGACGCACGCCCTCCCAGAGCAAACGGCCCCAGGCATAGGCCAGCACGAGCAACGCACCGATGGAATTGAAGGCCATGATCCAGTATTCGTGCTCTGGTTGCCGGATGAAGGTGATCACGCCCAGCGCATAGATCAGTTTCCAAACCAATGCATACAGCTGAACGTGCAAGAATCTCTTGTTTCCCTCGAAATACCAATTGGGCATCAAACTCGCCCCAAGCGCGTACCCCAGCGCGAGGAACATCATCGGCCAAATGGCCCGGAAGGAACCAAGGGCGAGAACGATCCCTGCGTACAGCAAGAGTACAAAGGGCCAAAACAGCAATTTCTGCTGAAGCTGCATGCCCCACAACCGACCTGCTCCATCTGAATTGCGGGTCATTTCCTTTGAGGCGAAGAGGTCGAAGCCCATATCCAGAATGGGAATGAATATGGACGAATACAGCAGCGCCTGATTGTAATGACCAAAACCGCTCGGGCCGACATGCGCCATGATGTAAGGAACGATCAGCAGCGGTATCAGCGTTGAGATCACCTGAACGACGGAAAGAAGAGAAAGCTGGCCGAGGAGATTCTTGATCATATCACTCCTGAACGTAAATTCTCTTGACCCGTTGCGAAATGGAGGTCAGCACCTCATAGGGAATGGTATCCATGCGTTCGGCCACCTCTTCCACCCGTATGTTCTTTCCAAAGACTTCCACTTCATCGCCTTCCTGACAAGGAATATTGGTCACATCCACCATGCAGAGGTCCATGCACACCTTGCCCACGACCTCGGCGCGGTATCCATTGAGGAAGACCTGCCCCACCCCGTTGGACAAGCGACGATCAAAGCCATCTGCATACCCAATGGATAAGGTAGCTATGCGCATGTCCTTTGGTGCAGTGTGGGAAAAACCATAGCCCACCCCATCGCCTTTGCGCAGCATCTTGATCTGACTGATGCGCGTCAAAAGAGTGGCCACGGGCCGTCCACTTTGATCCCCTGAACTGTGAAGGCCGATGCCTGTACGCACCATATCGAACTGAGCCTCTGGGTAGTTTCGAATGCCCGCTGAATTGAGTATGTGCCGACAGACAGGATAGGGAAAGGCTTCACTGAGTTGCGCACTCATGGCTCGAAAACGTTCGATCTGGAGCAAAGTCTCTCTCTTGAGCGACGGATCTTCACTGGCTGCCAAATGAGAAAAGACAGAAGCCACATGCAATTGGGATTCACTTTGAAGGATGGAACAGAGTGCATGGACATCCTCCTCGACAAAACCCAAACGATGCATGCCCGTATCCAGCTTGATATGGATGGGATGGCGCTCGCCGGTATAATTGGTCTGCCTCAGAGCATCAATGAACTGCTGCAACACGCTAAAGCTGTAGATCTCCGGCTCCAGTTCGTTTTCGATCATAGCTGGAAAGGAGTCTGCATCGGGATTCATCACCATGATGGGCAGACGAACACCCGAACGACGCAATGCAAGGCCCTCATCTGCGTAGGCCACGGCCAAATGGTCCACCTTGTTGAACTGAAGTAAGGAGGCCACTTCCACACTCCCAGCTCCATAACTGAAGGCCTTCACCACCGCCATGATACGCACCTCTGGACGCAGCGCCATCCGAAGCTTTTGGAGGTTTTCCGACAGGGCGTTGAGATCGATGCGCAAAACGGTCTGATGCAATTTGTACTCCAGGCGGTTGCGGATCTGCTCAAAGGCAAAGCGCCGGGCGCCTTTCAACAGAATGATCTTCGATGACCATTGGATCTCGGACCACCGACCCAAAAGATCGGCGGTATTGGAAAAAAAGTGCGAAGTATCCGGAAATCGATCTGCGTTCCGCTGAAGAACCGGGCCGACCCCGATGAACAGATCGACCTTCTTTTCCTCGACGAGCGCCCGTACTCGTTCTACCCAATCCTCTTCTTTTTGGTCCACTATATCCGAAAGCAGCAATACGGAGGAACGGCGCTTCTTGTGGGTGCCCATGAAATCCAACGCGATCCGCAGAGATTCGGGATCTGAATTGTAGGAATCGTTGATCAGCAATGCATCTTCCCGTGCGGCTTTCAGTTCGAGGCGCATATCCACCGCCTGAAGAGCGGACATCCGACGCTGTATCTTCTGCTTCGACAGACCCCATTCTCTGCACAGACAGAACAGGTGCATGGCATTCTCAACAGATGCCTGATCGGTGAATGGAATGCGGAAAACCACCTCTGTTCCGGCGGACCGAACCTTCAAATGCGTAAATCCCTTGCGGATCTTTTGGTCGACCAACTGTACTTCAGCCGGATGAGCTTTTGCGGACCAGCTGATCAGACGGCCGACTCCTGATTTTTGCGCGCTCTTGTGGATGAGCGGATGGTCTGCGCAATAGATCAGGCACTCTGCCCGGCGAAAAAGGGCCATTTTGCTCTTCACCTTGTCGCCGATCTTGGCAAAGTGTTCCTGATGGGCTGAGCCGATATTGCTCATGATCCCAATGGTCGGACGGATCATGCGTTCCAGCCGCTGCATTTCTCCAGGTCGGCTGATGCCGGCCTCAATGACCGCCAATTCGTGGTCTTCCCTCATGGCCCATAAGGAGAGCGGAACCCCTAC
>CATILC010000097.1 GCA_949516455.1 Flavobacteriia bacterium
CATCGGTCAAGGCGAGGTAGCGCCCTGTCGCTTTAGCTGTCTGAATTTCCTGTATTGCTCCACCAGCTGTTTGCGGTTGTTGGCATAAGGAGCGAGCTTGCGCAAAAGTGGAGTCAGTTTTTGCCCCGAGGTTTGACGTTCCTGTATCATTCGGGGCAGGACCATGCCAGCCAATTGAAAGAGCTTGGGGTTTTGTGAATTGAGCGCGCAGCCGTGCAGCCATATGAATGCCTCGGTCCACTCTCTTTTACGGATCAGCATTTCTGCTTTGTTCAGCCGGGCCATTTCGAATTGTGGACTGAGGGCCAGCACCCGGTCAAAAGAGGCTTCCGCCTCGGTCCATTCCTTTCTTATTTTGTGCAGGTTGCCCAGCTGGTTCAGGCTCAGAATGTGCCACGGATGCGATTCAAGTGCTTCTGACAGACTGCGGTCTGCCGCTTCCAGATCTTCGGTATTGTAGAGCTCGCCCAGGGCTGCATAATAGGGCAAGGGGTTGGCAAAATTGTCGATCACAAAGTGTTCTGACTGTGCATCTTTCACCGCCTGAATGACCCGCCCGTCCCTGCGCACATTGAATTCCAGGACGCGCCTGGTCTTCATTTCTCCATCTGTACGCTCCTTGGCGATCAGGGCAGAACCCACAGAGACCCCGCCCAGGATCAAGAGAAGCGGGAGAACCGGAAGCTTCACGGAACGGACATCCCCAGCTTCATGCGTCATGAGCGCCATTAAAATGAAGAACAGTGCCATGTGGCCGCTGCGTTCATAAGGGAAATCCCCGAGAGAAAAGATGCAGAAGGCCACAAAGCTGAACCAGCAGATCAACATCCTTCCCATTTTTTTGTGATCTGTCTCGCCCTTATTGCTGATGATCGACCACAGGGTCATCACCAGTAGAGCGAGATACAAAAGCAAACCGATCACGCCCTGTTCGGAGAGGATCCACAGAAGATCATTATGTGGTCTCTGGATGCCCGCCAGGCCGTTCATGACCTGCGTATCTGTTTTTTCCAATCCGTGTTTTGGGAAGTGCAGCCGCCAGTTGGCATGTCCCACCCCGCTCAGCGGATGCTCCTGGATCATGTCCAAAGTATTTTCCCAAAAGGCAAATCGGTGGGAGATGTTGCGTTCGTTCAACAGCTGGCTGCTGCTGGTCTCGCTTTTCAGACTGAAGCCAAGAACGGCAGCCACGACCAGTAGGGCCGGCCACCATTTTTTCATCTTCGACAAGATCTCTCTGGCCGGCCCGCCCATGAACCAGGCAAAGGGGATGAGCAGCAAGGCCGAAGATACAAGCCCGAGCCAGGCCCCTCTGGTCCTCAAAAGAACGAGTTCGAGGAGGATGAGCAGGCTGAGGTACAATCCAGTCGATCGCTCCCATTTTTTTTCTCCGTTCCATGCCGAGAGCATGGCGAAGGGCAGACTCAGAAGAAGCGCGCCTGACAGCAGATTCTTGTGCTGAAACAAGCCAGTGATGGCATATACATCCTGCTGGAAGCGGCCTTCGTTCAGTGCAGTAATGATCTGCGCAAGGGCATTCAGGGAAGTGAGGCCACCGAAGATGAGTCCGCCAAGTTGCAGGTGCCGACGTTGGATGATTCCGCCGCGCAGACCGATCAGACAAAGAAGGAAAAGACCGACCAAGCTTCCGTTCCTTAGTTGAACATTCAGGCTGTCCGGCTCCGAGATGGCAGAGAAGTGCGGAACCCACCCCCAAATCCACCATGCCATGGCCGTGACACCGATCAGTGGAAGACGGCTGTCGGCGAGTTTTTTGCGCTGGTTGACAAAGAGCTCAGTGATCAGCACAAATGTCCAAATGCCCAGGCATAACTGCCTGGAATTCAATCCAGCATCAAGGGCTTGATTCCAAACACAGAGGGGCAGTATCGCCATGCCGACCAGGAAAAGTAGAGAGGTCGTGCCGTTGGATTTGTTCATGCTTTTGGACATCTGCTCAGTTTCAGCGGAAAATAAAGCATTTTTGATGTCTGCACGTGAAAACCGAACCGAGCGCACATATCGTCATCGACGCGAACGATCGTTCCTCGTCCTTCAGTTGGCAGAAGATCCGCCCATACGCCGACCTCCTGCGTTCCTTCGTCTTGCGCGACTGGAAAGTTCGCTTTGGTCAGACACGCCTCGGCTTTCTTTGGATGATCCTTCAGCCTCTGATCACAGCCTCACTGCTGACCCTGGTCTTTGGGCTTTTGGTGCAGCGCGGCAATGCGCCGATACCCTATCCGCTCTTCGTTCTCAGCGGTTGGATGGGATGGACATTCTTTTCCTCTGCTTCGCTTCAAAGCGTGCAGCTCATCCCGCAATATCAGGCCATGATGCGCAAGGTCTATTTCCCAAAGGCCATCCTGCCGCTTTCCAAGCTCATTGGTCTGCTTCCCGAATTCTGCATTGCTCTGCTGATGACCCTTATTTATGGTGCTGTTTCGGGCAGTTTGAGCATCCGTGCACTATCGGTTCCTCTGTTCTTTCCGCTGCTCCTGTTCTTTGTCTTTGGCACGGTGGCTTGGTTTTCAGCTTTGGGCGGCGGATACCGCGACATCCAACAACTCGCCCCTTATACCTTTCAGATGCTCTTCTTTTTGAGCCCCGTGGCCTATCCTTTTGGCCTTTTGGGTCAGTACCTTCCCGAATGGGGAAAGGTCTTGCTCTATTTAAATCCCATGGCCGGTTGCATCGATCTCTTTCGCTATCTGTTGTTCGACGGATTTGAGCTGCACTCCCGGGTACTGTGGAGTGCTGCAGTGGCCTTGGTCTTGGCTGTCAGTGGTGCGCACAAATTCGCCAGGGAAGAACGAAAATGGACCGAAGGACTCTGATGGCCAATAGAAATGCGATAGAGGTGAAGGGATTGGGTAAGGACTACCCAAAGGCAGGCCGTCGCTCGGATTTCTTCTTCAAAGAACTCTTTCGAAGGCCGGAAACCGAATCCTTTACCGCGCTTGATGGACTCGATTTCAGTCTCGAAGAGGGAAAGACGCTGGGCATTGTGGGCAGCAACGGTTCCGGTAAATCGACCCTGCTCAAGATCTTTTCCCGCGTTACGCTGCCCAGTCGGGGACAGATCCGTTTGAGTGGACGCGTAGCGCCTCTTTTGGAGGTGGGTACGGGCTTCCATCCGGATCTGAGCGGTCGGGACAATGTCTTTCTGAACGGAAGTCTTTTGGGAATGAACCGAAGAGAGGTCCAGGACCGCTTGGATGAGATCGTCGCCTTCAGTGGAGTGGAAGAATTTCTGGATCAACCGGTCAAGAATTATTCGAGCGGCATGTACGTTCGTTTGGCCTTTGCCGTAGCTGCTCATTTGCGCGCAGAGATCATGTTGGTGGATGAGGTTTTGGCGGTCGGTGATCTGGCCTTTCAGCAGAAGTGCCTGAAAAAGATGGACGACCTCAGTCAAAGCGGCCGAACGGTCCTATTGGTGAGCCATCAACTGGAGAACCTTCTCAAACTCTGCGACCAGGCGCTTTGGATCGAGAAGGGCCGTCAGCAAATGATGGGCCCGACGGAAGAGGTGGCCACCGCCTACAGGCGCCACATGCTGCACCAAGCCGCAGAACAGACGGTCGCAGAGCGAACCGATCGCAGAGGAAGCGGTGCCCTGCGGCTTCAGGAACTGGATCTGTTCGGTTTGGATGGAAAGACCTTGAATTCCATCCGAACGGATGAACCCTTTCGCTTGCGCATGAAGATCGATGGCGAGGCTTCAGCCGAGGACCGTGCTGCACTGCGGGTGCAGCTGAATTTCTATGATCAGAATGAAAGGTTCACTGGCAGTCTGGACAGTGGACAGGATTTTCCGCTCCCGCCAGAAGAAGGCCCTTTTTCGGTTCAAATGGAGTTGCCCTGTTGCCCGTTGTATGCAGGCTCGTATTGGGCCACCGCGCGTCTTCTGCTCGACGGTCGTCCCGCCGACAGAGTGGAGAGTGCCCTTCGTTTCGATGTGGAGACGGGCAAGGATGCATGGACCCATCGCAAGAGCGGAATGCGCCATTCGGTCCAATGGAAATCGGTGAAGGAATGAGGTTCCGGGATCAGCTCTGCAGGCCGTTCATCATTCTGGGAATGCACCGTTCGGGCAGCAGCATGCTCTCGCGCATCGTCAACCGCTCCGGAGTGTTCATGGGTCTTTTCCAGGAACACAATGCAGAGGCGCTGCGCTTCTTGAAGATCAATCAGTTGCTTTTGAAGGAGCATGGAGCTTCGTGGATCGATCCGCTGCCTGTTGAAGAAAGCGGGCAGAATTTCCCGGATGATCTCAGCCTGTATCGGGAGCACTTCAAGCTGGGCATCGAAAGTGCCTTGTACCGTCGCTGGCTGCACAACCATCCCTGGGGATGGAAGGACCCGAGGAACACCTTTACCCTGGGCTATTGGCTGGGGCGTTTCCCTAAAGCTCAGTTGCTGCACATTCACAGAGATGGACGGCAGGTGGCCATGAGCTTACTCCGAAGAAATGAGCGGTCCGGAGAAGTACACGATCCGCGTTTGGACGATCCTGTTTTTGGTCTTTCCCTTTGGGAGCGCTACATGGAACAGATGGAAATTTGGCGAAGCAGGGGCATTCAGCTGGTGGACTTGGAATATGCAGATCTTTCCGAGGCAAGAAGCGACGTGGTCAAAAAACTGCAGCGGGCCATTGGTGGACCAGTACGCGTCGACCCGACTGGGCCGGCCAGCTTTCATGAGATCCCGGCTGAATTGGAAAAGGCGGCCCTGAAGAGCCCGATGATGAAAAAATACGGCTATCTGTGAAGGCTCCCTTGGTTTCTGTGATCGTGCCCAATTACCAGCACGAAGATTTTCTTCGGGAACGCCTCGACTCCATTCTCGATCAGGAATTCCAGGATTTCGAGCTGATACTCATGGACGACCGTTCCTCCGATGGCAGTGTGCAGATCCTCGAAGAGTACGCGTCCAAGCGACCGGGAACCCGCTTGGTCCTCAATGAAGAAAACAGCGGCAGCCCTTTCAAGCAATGGATGAAAGGGGCCTCTATGGCCCATGGGAAGTATTTATGGATCGCAGAGAGCGATGACATCGCCCTTCCAGGTCTCCTGAAGCGGAATGTGGAGATGATGACGGAGCATCCAAAGGCTGTCATCGCCTTCTGTCAGTCCATATTCGTGAATGAACGGAGCGAAGAACTGTACAGCTTCGGGGAAAACTACCGATTCGTCTACAAGACCGATCGTTGGGACGCAGATTTCGTTGGCGACGGCAAAGAGGAGTGCCGAAATTATATGCTGCTTCACAACAGCATTCCCAATGCCAGCGCCACGCTTATCCAGAAAGAGGCATTTGAGCGTTGTGGCGGCCCTCCACTGGACTGGAAACTCAACGGCGATTGGTTGTTCTACTGCAGGTTGCTGCAGCATGGGGACATTGCGTATTCTGCCGAGCCCCTGAACAGATTCAGAAAGCATCAGAAGACCCAGCGTCAGCGCGCCAATGCCAATGCACGGGCCTATTTCGAGATTTTGGACATCGTTTCTTTCATCGATGCGCATTGTTCTCCGGAAGCAGAAAAGCGGAAACGCGCCTTCCACAACTATTCGAATTGGTGGATCGGCAGTTTGTTCCGTCAGGAAAGGAATATGCGCTATTTAAAAGACAATGGGGCGCTGTACCGGCGTTTCCGAAAAGAACGTCCAAACCTCCTCGCCCGGATCGTGTACACGGCTGTGCTGAGCAGCCTGATCCAGTTGCTCGATTGGCTGAAGATCAAGCCGGCACTCAAGAAGATCCGAAGGCTTTTGTTTCCTGGTAAGTATTTCGAACACGAATGAGCGCTCCGATCTCCGTCTTGGTGCCCTGTCTGAACTGCAGCTCTTTTCTGCAAGCTTCGCTGGGAAGTGTCCGTGAACAAAGTCTGCCACCCATGGAAGTCCTCCTTGTGGACGACGGAAGTTCGGACAACAGTGCCCAAAAGGCCCAGGAACTCATGGACGGTGCCTCCTTTCCCTTGAATGTCATTCGTCAGGAGAACAGGGGTTTGGGCGCCGCAAGGAATGCGGGCATACAACAGGCTCGAGGAGCGTGGATCGCTTTGCTCGATGCAGACGATATCTGGTCGGCCGATAAACTGGAGCGCATGCATGAGGTGCTCAAGGGAGGAGATATGGATGTGGTCCACCATTCGATGCGCGCCCATGGCGGGGGGCGAAACCGAAGGGCATCCTCCGTCCAGCAGATGGAAGATGTCTTGCTGCGAGGCCATGCGCCCATTCCATCCGCCAGCCTGATCCGCACGGCCGTTCTTCAGGAGGTGGGCGGTTTTTCTGAAGACAGGACGCATCACGGAGCGGAAGATCTGCATTTGTGGATCCGTCTTTTGGCCAGAGAAAAGCGATTTGTCTCGGTCGATGAGTTCCTTGGATACTACCGCTCAGGAGGCATGAGCAGCCGACTGGACGAACATTTGGGCCATGTGGACCGCGTGTTGGTCGATCTGCACGAGGAAGGACTTGTGGCGGACCATCTCTTCCAATCTGCCAGAGAACGCAAACACTACGAGGCCGCACGGGCGCTCCACAAGGAGGGCCATATGGATCGGGCCATCCGCTCGTATGACCAGTGCCAAAAAGGTGGGAAGCAGATGTTGTTGAGCTGGCTGGCCCGTCTGGGAATTCGTATCTGAAGACGATCTCAGATCTGCTCCAGGGCAGTGGGCAGATTGCGCAGGGCGGCCAATTCCCGGAATTTTCGCCGGGCGTCTTCTGAGGGTGTACCGAAATAGGTTTTATTTCCTTCCAGCGACTTGGTGACTCCGGCTTGTCCAAGGACCACCGCCTTTTTTTCTATGCGCACACTGCTGTTCACACCCACCTGTCCCCAGAGCGTCACTTCGTCCTCCAAGACCGCACATCCCGCAATGCCTACCTGGGCGGCCAGCAATACATTCCGGCCGATCACCGTATCGTGTCCGATGTGCACCTGGTTGTCGATCTTAGTTCCCGAACCAATACGGGTCGTTGCACTCACACCCCGATCGATGGTGCAGGACGCACCGATCTCCACATCGTTTTCGATCGCCACCTTACCCGTGCTCAACAGGCGGTCAAAGCCTTCCGGCCTTTTCTTGTAGTAGAAGGCGTCCGAGCCAATGACGCTGTGGGCCTGAATGACCACACGGTCTCCAATATGTGTCCCGGCGTGGATCACCACATGACTGCCGATGCGGCAATTTGCACCGACCACGACATCTTCTCCGATCACTGCTCCAAATTCGATCAGGCTGTCGGCTCCGATCGAGGCGCTTGGGTGAATACCCTGTTGAAATCCTTGGTGGGGTGCAAAGCGCCTGGAAAGTTCATTGAAGTCTCGGAATGGATCTTCGGAGAATAAAAGCGCTTTGCCTTCGGGCGCTTCGACCTTTTGATTGATCAGCACGATAGTGGCCGCCGAATTCAAGGCCTTGTCGTAGTATTTGGGGTGATCGACAAATACGATGTCTCCCGGTTCCACCCTGTGGATCTCATTCATGCCCAATACGGGAAAATCATCCGGACCGTCGTAAGAACGATCGATCAGCTTGGCGATCTCTTTGAGCGTATGTGGGCGCGGAAATTTCAAGCGTCAGTCCTTCGAACGCTCGCGATAGGTCTTGTCTTCGATATTGACGACGATCTTCTCTCCATTTTCAATGAAGAGCGGTACACGAATTTCTGCACCCGTATCGATCGTGGCCGGCTTCAGTGTATTGGTGGCCGTGTTTCCCTTGATCCCAGGCTCTGTGTAGGTGATCTCGTAGGTGTAGGTCATGGGAAGTTCGACCGATAAAGGGCGGTCTTCATCCGCATGGAAGATGACTTTGCAGTTCATGCCTTCCTTCAGGAAGTCGGGCGCATTGATCAGGTCTTTCTGGATCTCCACTTGGTTGTAGTCATCGTTGTTCATGAAGTGGAAGGCCTCTCCGTCTGTGTAGAGGTATTGGTACTCGCGCGTCTCGATGCGCACCTCTGTCAGTTTTGACCCCGCAGGAAAGGTGTTTTCCAAAACACGGCCGTTGTTCAGATTGCGCAGTTTGGTCCGAACGAAAGCCGCTCCTTTGCCCGGCTTCACATGGAGGAATTCCATCACCTGGTAAGGATCGCCGTTCATGTCGATGCACATGCCGTTTCGAATATCTGATGTAGAGGCCATATCGCTGTATTTGGTCAGCAAATATAGAGGGGCTCAACGCGATTCCATCAGGGCGCAGGGAATGATCATTTCTTCGAGTGAGATCCCTCCATGCTGAAAGGTGTTTCGGTAGTACTGCACGTAGTGATTGTAGCGGTTGGGGTAGGCAAAGAAGTGATCGTCTCTGGCGAAGACATAGAACTGACTGCGTGATTGCACCGGCAGGTGAAGAGCCGAGGGATCGTGGGCTACCAGAACATCCTTTTCCTGATAGGACATATTCCGCCCCACCTTATAGCGCAGGTTGCTGTTCAGGCTTCGTTCTCCGACCAGTTTGCTCGGCTGGGTCACGTTGATGGTGCCATGATCGGTGGTCACGATGAGTTGTCCTTTCTCTTCGGCGATCAGCCGGACCATTTCTGCCAGCGGTGAATTCTTGAACCAACTCAGCGTCAGGCTTCGGTATGCCTTATCGTCTGCTGCCAGCTGTTTGATCATGTCCATTTCGGTCTTGGCATGGCTGAGCATGTCCACGAAATTGTAGACGATCACATTCAGTGGATTCTGCGCCATGTTTCGAACCTGATCGACGAGTTTTTTTCCATACGCCTGTTGAACCACCTTGTGGTAGGAGAATCGGATGTCTTTGAAGCCGTGGCGGTCGAGTTGCTCGCGCAGGAAAAATTCTTCGAATTGGTTCTTGCTTTCCTCGTCGTTCTCGTCTTTCCAGCGGTCGGGATAACGCCTTTTGATCTCGTCGGGCATCAGGCCTGCGAACATGGCATTTCGGGCATACTGGGTGGCGGTGGGCAAGATGCTGCTGAACATGCTTTCCTCCGACAGACGGAAGTACTTCATCAACTCAGGCTGGATGACCTTCCACTGGTCGTAGCGCAGATTGTCCAATAA
>CATILC010000098.1 GCA_949516455.1 Flavobacteriia bacterium
TCCTCCCAGTCGCTGTTCACTGCGTTTTGAATGTGGACAGTTCGCAGGATCAGTCCTGTTGCTGTATCCACTTCGTAGAGTCTGTTTTCGTTTCCAGAATCGTTGTGGCTGATGAACCGCCCATTAAAGAACACACCCCCTGAAGATTCGGACAGCGCAGCTGGAAGCAGCGTGCGCACCGATACGCTGGCGATCTGGGCGTGGGATAAGGCCGAACACAACAGAAAAAGTCCGATACCTGTGAGTACGCGCACCATCCATATTTTAGATTGGAAATTACTGACCAGAAACACTTTCGATTGAGGTTGTTGTTGCAGGGCTGAGAGCCCCGAACTTCAAATTCTTTTCCAATGCTTCGATCATCTTTCCCGCAATATTCTTCTCTGAAATACCTTCAATTCCTTCGAGTCCGGGCGATGAATTCACTTCAAGCAACAGTGGTCCATTCTCTCCTCGAATGATATCGACTCCTGCCACCTTCAATTCCATGGTCTTTGCAGCCAATTGGGCAACTTTTCTTTCTTCCTGAGAGACCTTGACAAGGGAAGCTGTCCCGCCCATATGCATATTGGCCCTGAACTCTCCAGGAGCGGCGGTACGCTTCATGCTGGCTACGACTTTCCCATTCACTACAAAACAACGGATGTCCTCGCCCTTGGCTTCACGGATATATTCCTGTACTAGGATATTCACTTTTAAACTTTTGAATGCATTGATCAGGCTCTCTGCTGCTTTCTTGGTTTCTGCAAGAACGACCCCTTTTCCCTGAGTCCCCTGAAGAAGTTTCACGATCAGCGGTGCACCGCCCACCATTTTGATGAGTTCATCCGTATCCAATGGAGAATGCGCAAAGCCTGTAGTGGGTATGGGAAGGCCGCTGTTGATCAGAATTTGCAGCGCAAAAAGTTTGTCCCTTGATTTTGTGATGGCAGCAGCGGAGTTCAATGTGTAGACGCCCATTGCTTCGAAGTGGCGGGTCAGGGCACAGCCATAAAAGGTCATGCTTGGTCGTATCCTAGGAATGATGGCATCGAATTCATTCAGGATCCTGCCCCCACGGTAGTGCATCTCCGGATACTTTCCGTCCAATTTGATGTAGCAGTCCTTGATCTGCAAGAATTCCATTTCATGGCCTCTTTCCTGTCCAGCCTCCATAAGCCTTCGGTTGCTGTAAAGCGAAAGGTCACTGCCCAAAAGACCGATCTTCAGTCCTGTTCGTGTAGTCTTTATTGGTTTGTAGAGATCATGCAGATCATTCTCCGAAGGAGCACCCAAAAGGCATGAAGATTCCGGGTCGACCAGAATCTTTCCTGCCATCGCCTGACGGCCAAGGAGCATGCGGTAGCCCATATTGTCCCGATTGGTCAGACTCACCTCAACGTCCCAAAGGCTATCAGCGATGGAAAGACGGGACTTGATGACATATCGTACTTCGCTGCTACCGCTCGAACTCTTGATACGCCTTTTGTCGAATACAGGCGCTTCGCAGTGGACAGTGGTCATTCCGTCGTTTTGAATTGGGTGGACATCAAAACTCACCCAAGGGAGGCCATCCCGTCGGAAGGGCTCGATGTTCAAAGCGTGCAGAGCGGAAGTCTTGGCACCTGAGTCCACTCGTGCCTTGATGATCGGAATATTCAGCTGAGGGAATCCACACCACTCTTCGCTGCCTAAAATGATCCGGTTCGAATTCATATGCAAAAAGGTTCTTGTTGCCCTGTTCCTGTCTTTTCCCCGTCGATCAGAAGCCGAAGTGGGAACGTCTAAAATTATGCTGAAACAGTGGGTCGTTCGACAGCAACAGTGATCTTGTGCTCCGTCTGCTATTTGATCAGTTGAAGCCTCTGCTTCGCGCACTGCAGCACGTACATGCCTTTGGGAAGTGTCTCCAGTCCGCTGAGTACAGCCGCCCCCTTTGTGAAACGCAGCTGGCCTTCGCGCACGCATCGTCCGCTGAGATCGGTCAGCACAAAGGGCTGAATGCCCTGGGTTTCGGCGGGGAACCGAAGGAAGAGCCGATCGTCCACTGGGTTGGGGTAGAGCACGGAAGTTTGTCTACGGTCCGTTTCATTGGTGGAAATGCCACTTTGCTTGTAGACGCGTACATAGTCCACTTCCATACTGGTTTGCAGCAGGGCGGGATCCACTGCCGGTTGAATGGCAATGTTCAGCAGGAGGAAGTGCGGCTTTTGAAACGGCCAGTTGTTCGGGTGCTGGGACATGGGTTGGTAGGTATAATGCACCATGCTGTCCA
>CATILC010000099.1 GCA_949516455.1 Flavobacteriia bacterium
CGGTTCATCAGCCACAACGATTCTGGAAACGAAAACAGACTCTACGAAGTGGATACAGCAACAGGACTGATCCTGCGAACTGTCCACATTCAAAACGCAGTGAACAGCGACTGGGAGGATCTCGCCCAAGACGCCACCTCCCTGTACATCGGGGACATCGGAAACAACCGCGGCAGCCGCACCGACCTGAAGATCTACAAGATCGCCAAGTCCGATTACCTCGTTTCAGACACGGTCCTGGCCGAGATCATCCATTACAGCTATGCCGATCAGATCGATTTCACTCCGAATCTGAACAAGACCGAGTGGGACGCCGAGGCGCTGCTCTCTCTCGATTCCAGTTCCCTTCTGCTGCTGACCAAAGACTGGGTCAACAGATCGACCAAGGCCTACTCGGTGCCCAAGCAAAGTGGCACCTATGCCCTTCAACCCATGCCCAGTCAGCTGAACAATGCCGGCCTGATCACTGGAGGCATCTACGACTCCCTGTCAGGGCGCATGGTACTGACCGGTTACAACCGTACCCTGATGCCGTTGATCTGGGTGTGCCATTCGTTTTCGCCTCAGGATGTCTTTTCGGGATCCAATCAAAAAAGTTTTCTGGTCAATCTAATGTTGGAACAAACAGAGGCCATTGCGCAAACAGGACCGCTGGACTTTCTCATTTCCTCTGAATCCTTCGATCAGGGGCCATTCAAGGACGACGCCAAACTCATTGACCTGCAACTGTCTGCCGGACTGGATCTGATCGCAGATGCGGAGATACCAAGTGTGCGTATCTATCCCAATCCCGTATCAAATCTGCTCTTTATCGATGGTGGATCGCCAGCGCGTGTGGAACTCCTCGATATGCGCTCCGTCAGGATCTACCAGGGTGGATCGGAACGAATGATCGATCTTTCGCATCTGCGCAAAGGGGTCTATCTGCTGCGCATCACTGGCTCGGATGGCAATTTTACTCAGGAACTCCTGATCAAAGACTGAATGCAACTGAATGGAACTGAATGTTTTTATCCGAGAAATCCATCACCACCTCTTGACAAGCATAATTGAGTAATAATATTTCTTTGTGCTTATTTATTCTCTCGTATTCAATTTATAAGTTGTTTTAATTTTACATCTCAAGAAAATTGTATTTTATGTTTTTCTCAAATGGGAAGCGTCACAGTGATTGCCCGAATTTCTCTTTAAAACTTATTCATGAGAGTATCTAAGTTTTTGCCCACTCCTGCTATTCGATCGAAGATGAAGTTCCTCGGTAAGACCATTGAAGAGATCGCAGAAAATGATGTGAATGAGATCAAAAAGAGAATGGAGTCGTTGCAGTCAGATACGCCATTGGTCACCATTGCCTTGATCGCACGAAATGAGGAGCGGAACTTACTTGCCGCTTTAGATTCTCTTTCTGCAATTAATAGCAAGTATCCGTTAGAGATCGTTGTGATCGATAACGATAGTCGAGATCAAACCCCACAGACAATTCGAGCGTGTGGTGCACTTTACTTTCATTTAGAAGAATTAGGAGTGTGCCATGGACGGCAAAAGTCCCTTGAAGTATGCCGAGGGACTTACCTAATATGTGGTGACGCAGACACCCTTTATCAAACTAGCTGGGTAGATATGCTGATTGGCCCACTAGAAAGTGATTCAGGGATCATTTGTACATCAGGTCTTCATGCGCCTTTAACTGCGGACGGACGGGTTCCCATAAATCTTCTGCTCTACACATGGGCCAAATACATAAGCGTAATTCTAAAATCATTCAAAAGGCCACATAATGTCATTGGCGGAGCGGGAATGGCATTTCGAAAAAATGATGCATTGAGCGTCGGAGGATTCGACCTAAGCAAAACACGAGGATCAGATGGGACAATGGCCTTTGACCTTTCGAAACTTGGTCGCATTAAGTTGATCCATTCCTCAAAAGCCATGATCTGGACAAGTGTTCGCAGAACTTTGAAGAATGGTTCACTTTTTAAAGCTTTTGTCCTTAGATCGAGAGCAATAATGAATAACGATCTTATTTTCAAACAAACCAAGAAGTGACGTTCACTAACCCAATCATTTCTTTACTGAAGCACCTATCCATTTTCTGTATCAGTTCATACGGGCCTGCTCGAATGATGAAAATCATTTAACGGTACTCCATTTTAGCCCTGCACGTGTCAGGATACAAACTTCATTTTTTGATGGGCAGATGCGTCCTATTTTTGACCCATGGCTCGATGGTTTTTTCTTGCACTTGGTCTTTCGCTTCCCTTGTTGGCAGAATCCCGAACGAACAGCTCATTCCCTCAGGTGCAGATGCATTATGTGCAACTTCAACAAGAGAATGATAAAAGTCTGATCCACACGGTATTTGCCGTCGAAGGGAATTCGCTGGTCGCCAGTGCCCAAGAGGACGGCACCTTCATTGGAGCGGTGCGGATCGAATTGCTCTTCACCCAGGAGGACAGCGTGGTTTTCGGGGATGCTTTTGAGATGTATTCCCCTGCTGTCAAGGACAGTTCAGACCTGCAGATGACCTTTCTCCATCAAAACCGCTACCTGCTCGAAGATGGTCAGTATGTCCTTCGAATGCGTGTGAATGATCTGGCCAACAAAGGGGCGGTACAGGAAATCCAGACCCAGATCGATGTTCGCACCGATCGGAAGCAGATCACGCTTTCCGATCCGCTCTTGTTCGTCGCTGAAGATCCCAAAAAACAACCCGATCCACTCCTGCCCTCCGGCGACTACTTCGTCGCCGAGAACATACAGCGTCTTCACTTCAATTGTGAGGCCTACAA